>CAIVYV010000192.1 GCA_903910215.1 uncultured Pseudomonadota bacterium | reverse complement strand
TTCGGCGGCTTCACGTCACTCGGCGCCAATACGCTGCTAATAGCGGCACCGGCCGTCGTCGCCGGTCTAACCTTGCGCCCATTACTGCAACAGCCATCATCGAGACGAAGACTACTGGTGGTTGGCACTTTAGCGGCGACGATCGGCATCCTGGGTGCGACGCTCATGGCGGCAATCATGCTGTGGTCTACGGGTGGCGAGACCCTCCTTGGCTTCATCACCTTACTTGTCGCGGCACAAGCGCCCGTCTGGTTGATTGAAACGATCGTCACGGCTTTGGCGGTGGGCATGCTTGGACGAGCGCGCCCAGCGGCGTTCACTCTGGGAATGTAGCGCCGCACATGAGCCACGTTCACCACCCTGATAGTCGACTGCGTCTCGCCGCCACTCTGCTCGTCAGTGTTGCGGCGGCACTGACCCAAGCGCTTTCGTCGCTCTGCGCCATGCTCTTCGTTGCATTACTTGCAATGGCGATCATCGCAGCTGCCGACAAAGCGCTAATCGAAAATATTGGGCGACGCTTGCTTCGCGTCAACGCATTCCTCGTCATCGTCTGGATAACCTCATCGATAAACTGGCGCTATATGGCAATCGATGAAGCAGGCGCCCTACTTGCCACGCAGATGAGTCTGCGCGTCAACATCGTCACGCTCGCAGCCAGTCTGCTGCTGATGCGGATGAGCGGCGTTGATTTAAGTCGCGCGGCGGTTGGGTTGGGGCTGCCGAGCGCACTCGGCGCGCTACTCGCACAAGTGGTACGTCAAATATCACTGCTATCCGAGACCAAGATGCGTCTTGAACGCGCAATGAAAGCGCGGGCTTATAGCCCCGTATTCGGATTACGGTCACTGCAAGTGAGCTCACAAGCGGTAGCGTGGCTGATCATCCATGCGCTGGCGAGATCCGAACGTATTTCCTTTGGCTTGCGCTCGCGCGGTATGAATTCGACTCGATGGTCAGCTCGTGAATCTACGCCATGGCGAGCCCTGCCAAAAACCGACTGGTCGATTCTTGGCGCGGTCATCGTGATCGTCGGCTTCTGTTTGTTCTTGCCGACGCTGGGAATACAATCATGATGACCTTACTGCGGATGCAAGAGGTCTCGGTCACACGCTCAACCCGTCCCGTGCTGCGTAGCGCGACACTGGCGCTGCACGAAGGCGAACGCCTTGCGGTCCGTGGCGGCATTGGCGCGGGCAAAAGCACGCTGCTACTAGCCGCTCTTGGCTTACTTGAGCATCAGTCGGGCAGCATTGAAATGCTCGGGCAGCCCTGCAAAGTCGAGGACGATTTCGTACCGCATCGCGGCAAAGTGGGCCTGCTGTTTCAAGACCCCGATGATCAATTAATCGGCCCCACGGTCCTCGAGGATGTCGAATTTGGCCCACTCAATTTGGGATGGGATGCGCATCGTGCTCACCATGCCGCCGACGACGCCCTCGACCAAGTTGGGCTGCTCCATCTATCGGAACGCCCTGTTCATGAACTCTCCGGCGGCGAGAAGCGCCTCGTAGCACTCGCTGGCTTGCTCGCGATGAAGCCGACCGTGCTGCTGTTAGATGAACCCACGGTCTCGCTGGATAACGATACGACTGAGCGCATCATCGAGATTTTGTTG
This sequence comes from uncultured Pseudomonadota bacterium, assembly GCA_903910215.1. GTDB lineage: Bacteria > Pseudomonadota > Gammaproteobacteria > Steroidobacterales > Steroidobacteraceae > UBA964. The sequence continues at coordinate 8,825 of CAIVYV010000192.1, read as the reverse complement.
GCGAGCAAGCTCTCGATGTTGATTGCGACTCATGATCCGCTTTGTATCGATCGATTAGCCACGCGCAGCGTGCTCCTCGATCGCGGCGCCATCACCGACCAATCAGAATCCGTACACCAGGTTTAAAGTCGTCAAGGTATCGGTCTTATCCCGGCCTGACGGCGGATCCGTGTTGTGACGGACGCCCAATCCAGCGGCCAAAGACAATCGCGTATTGATCTTGACTCGCAGCGCAAGCTCATTCGACAAGAAGGTATTGGCTTCACCTGCCTCGACAATCAACTTGTTCTTCAAGCTCGTCGTATCCGTGAGCTTCTGTTCGTAGCGCAGCTCGCCCGAAAAAATGACATTGTCTTCGGCCAAGCCTGTCAGTGCGCTTTCGAGACGGCGAAAACCGAGACCGGCCTGCCCGAACAACTTGAAGTCTTCCTCGTCAACAAACCGATGACCTAATCCAGTCACTAAGCTCGCTTGATAATCGAAACCACTGAATCGATCGTCCTCATAGCGCGCGCCACCGTACCAATAGCTGCGCGGACTGAAGCGATAATCGGTTTGCCACGATGTCGCATATCGCTCGGCATTGCGATCACCTTCGCTAGAAGCGCGCAGTGCAGCAAAACCAAATGCGTTTTTCCACGAGGCGGTCTCTTTGGCCATCTCGAGCTTGGCATTGACTGTGTCCGCATCAGAGTTACCACGAGCGAGCACGAAGCCGAGTTGTCCTTCGCCACCCCATGATTCCGCCGAGAAGACCGGAATTGCTCCCAATGTGTTGATGCCTAATATCATCGAACCAAGCAGATTCTTTTTCACCGCGCCCATCCACTCTGCAAAAAAAGCAAAGCCATGATAAAACAATTTCTGTCGCTGCAATTCGACCTAAACGCGCTCTATTTTTGATTTCATTTTGGTGGAGACTGTTTTATGGGAATCGTCAAAGAGTTCCGCGAGTTTGCCGTTCGTGGCAACGTGATCGACCTCGCTATTGGTGTCGTCATCGGTACGGCTTTTGGCCGTATCGTCTCGTCGTTGGTCGGCGATGTAATCAGCCCGCTGATCGGTCGCTTGGCAGGTGGTGTCTCGTTCGTCGATTGGCAAGTTTCACTCGGACGAACACCAGACGGCGAAACCGAGCTCTGGTTGCGCTTCGGATCATTTCTTCAGACGATTTTCGACTTCACGATCATCGCGGTCGCGCTGTTCGTGGCTATCAAAGGCCTCAATCGATTGCGATCAATCGGTGAATCGACCCCCGTCGTTGAAGCGCCCCCTCCGGCTGCGCCGAGCACAGAGATAACCGAGACGGTAAAGGTGCTGAGCGAGATTCGCGACCTGCTAAAAAACCAATCGCGGAACGCGTGATGGTGATCAGTCAGCGGCGCTCAGTGTAAGGTGGCCCAGCGCTTACGATAAAGCTCGGTCAAGACATCGAGCTTGTCACTGAGCACTCCGAACTGAACGCCATCGTTCACGCCGAACACCATCCATTGGTCTTGCTTGGCACAACAGGTCGCCCATGACGCAAGTTCGGTCACGTCTGGTCGACCCGATCGCGCAAATTCGATCCAGTAGCGACGCAAGCGCTCACTCGTTCTGCGAGTCGATTCATTGGCGATTCGCTCACTACCAAACAACATCAGCTGATCGAAAGCATGCGGAGTGCCGACCATTCCCGGCAAAAGCTGCTCGGGAGCAAGGTCAACGTAGTAGAGCCACGCGGGCGCGCCCACGGTTCTCATGGCCGTCGCCAGTACTCGAGCCGAGACCAGATATCGCGTATCGCCAAAAGCTCGCTGGATACCGATGTCACGGCTGAGCGCAAAGTCAGCGCTGTATAGCCTCTCGATCGTAGAGAACGACCCACCGAGCATGCGCGCGAATCGATCCACACCGATTCCCGACTGAGGCATCACCGAGCCTTCGTAGCTATTACCACCCGTGATGAACGGCACTTTCGCTTGCTTGCCTTGAAGAAACAGTCGAGCCGGTTCTTCTGGCAGACTCGCGCCATCGACGATCGGCAACTGAAACCCCTCGACCGCATCGACCAACTTCTGTCCATCAACTTCGCGCAACGGCGGCAAGGATGTCGCGTTTGGATACGCGCGCGACAACACCTGCGCACTAAGTGACTCTGCGCTGTCGGCGTTTGTCATGTCGGCGCTTAAGGGCGCGGGCTTCGGCGCGACAGATGCACGCGGTAGCGCCCAAGTGGAATAGCCGGACTGCGCAATGGCCCGATGAAACTTTCCCGCGGCTTGCGGGCTGACCATCAACATATTCACGGCCTGTCCGCCAGCAGATACGCCAAACAACGTCACGTTATTGGGGTCTCCGCCAAATACGGCAATGTTTTCTTGAACCCAATCTAACGCGGCAACCATATCGAGCAAGCCGAAGTTAGCGACATCCGACTTTAAAGCCTCATGCGCCATGAACCCGAGCGGGCCTAGGCGGTAATTCATCGAAACGACGACGACACCATGGGTGGCTAAAACCTCCCCTGGAATACGGCCATCACCCGTCAGAAAACCGCCACCGTGAATCCAGACCATAACAGGCAAGCGCCCACGTGCAGCTGAAGCCGGCGACCACACATTGAGGAACAGGCAGTCTTCGTCTGTTCGTAAAGCTGTCGCAGCAGAGCGCTTAGGCTGAAGACAGGCCGGACCATAGTCCATCGCTGAAGTCGCGCCAGAGAGCTTCTCTGCACGACGTGGCGGCTGCCAACGATTCGCTCCAGCGGGTGATTCCGCATAGCGAATACCGCGAAAGCTCCGCACGCCGGATGCATCGATCACGCCTCGATAGTGCCCGGCACTCGTCCCGACAAGCGACTCGTTCGGCGATGCAGTAGCGAGCTCGCCACCCAAAGCCATCGCCAGCAGCATCCACAAGCACATCCGATACATCGATAAAACTCCTGCTGATTACTGCGTGAGCGTCGCGCTGTACCCGAATTGATTAGCCAAAGCTTGCTGCCTTCGTCGACTGACCGGCACTTCCAGTCCATTAGACAGCGTGAGTAAGCAGCGCGATCCACGCCGCCGCAAAGTGCGCACATGCTTGTCGGAAATCCACCAGGTGCGATGCACGAGCTGACCGTCGTCGCAGTGTTCTGCGATATCTTTGAGCGCACCGAGAATCAGCGCGTCGCCGCGAGTCGTGTAGACCCGGACGTACTGCAACTCGGATCGTGCTGCGATCAAATCGCAACCTAGGGCTGGCGGCAAACGCTGCAAGCACGAGCCACTCGAGGGAGCCGGCTCGGATACGACCGGCGTGTCGGATACCTTTTCGATCAGCCGCCGTCTGGACCACCAAGCAGGAAATCCGAGCAGTAACGAAATCAGTAATGTCGGACCAACGACATGAGTCCACTCCTCGAGAATCCCGATCGGCCAGTGCAGAGGATCGACGAGCGGCTCGTCATCGGTCATGACGCCAAAACTGACCAGGGATTGGTCAATGGCAAACGAGATCGGTGCGAGCAACGATGAGGTGACCAGACCGGCGGCGACGAGCAACCCGGGATCTGCCCAGCGGGCGGTCAATCGCCACCTCGAGAGGCCGATCACGCTAGCTCGAAGAATCGTCAGACCGAGCGACACGTGCAGCGCCCAAACCACACCGATCAAGAGGATCGACCCCTCTAGCCCGAGATCACTACCCAAGGTGAGAAAGGCGCCGAATAGCACGATGCCGACGGCCAGCAGATAGGACGGCTCGACAAAGTCGAATCGAATCAGTGATTTGTCGTCCCGGGTCACGCTTTGAACACCAGCCAACCGAACTCAGAGCAGTCTACCAACGCAGTGGACGGGTCTTCCACACGCGCCACTCGTTCAACAAGGTGACCGTTGGTGCATTACACGATGAAACCTTGCAACGGGCAGCTTAGCGTACGTGTCGAAAGTCGTATCGCGATCATGAAGCTGCGATGACCTCTCGTGTTTCCAATTGATATGGAGTGACCTCATGTTGGGTATTTCGGTATTGAGCAAGCTGGGGCAAGCCCCCAAGACTCGCGCGTTTTGGGCGCTGATCGCCGTGATTGGGACAAGTAGCGCGGCGATGGCCGCCGAGTCGCAGGGCTGGTATGCGACCGGCACCCTGGGTCTCGCGTCGCAATCGGACCAGCAACTCTCATACTCCCGGCCGGGCACCGCCGGTGTCGTTACACCCACCATACCCCTCGATACGGGCCTCGTCGCCGGTGGCGCGATCGGCCGCTATGTTGGCGAAGCCTGGCGCATCGAGGCGGAGTTCATGTACCAGTCCGTTGATCATCCCGTCTTCACCCTCGCCGCCGGCGGCCCATCGGGCGACGGGAACTATGCGTCGACCAGCATCGCCGTGAACGCACTGCGTGAATTCGATCTATTCGGATCACCGAGCACCCGAACCTATGCCGGCCTCGGCGCCGTGTACGCGACCGAGGTGGATCTCGACTTCGAGAGCGGTGGCGTCGAGCGATCGTTCAGCGGCTCAGGAACTGGGATTCAAGCCCTGCTCGGCGCACGCTATGCATTCGGTGAAAGGGCGTTCGTCGATACCGGTATTCGCTATCTGCTGGTATCGAACGTCGATCTCGACGGCGAAGAAGGGGCTGTCGGCCGAATCAAGGCAGACTACGAACCGTTAGCTCTGACCGTCTCGTTCGGCTGGCGCTTCTAACGAAGCAATTAAAGCAACGCCCGGGATCGAGGCTCACATCTCGATCTCGGGCGATTCTTAGCTCCCGAGCAAAGTCATCGCTTTAACCCAAAATCGCTTCGCGCTCGTACAAGCGCCCCGCGATCCAACACAGACTTGTGCCGATCAGCGCGGTAACCGATGCGGAAAGCAGCAGATCCGTGATCACTGGCGTCTCACCCCGCAGGATTTCCATCATCAAGAAATGCTGACTCAACGAAGGCGTCGCCATGGCTAGCGGGGTCGGGTCGACCTGCAGCAAACCCACGAAAATCAGCGGGAATGTGGGAATACTGATAGCGAAAGTGAGATAGCTTTGTGCCTCGCGGAAACTTCGGGTGAACGAGGCAACGACCGTCAGAAGTCCTGCTCCGAAAATCGCGAGCGGCGCCGATACCGCGAAGAGCTTGATCGTCGTCAATGCGTCCATCGACAAGCTCATCCCGAGTTCCTCTAGACGTACGTATTGCAGCGCAACGGCACAGGCCGTTAGCGTCAGCGCCATCGAAATCAACATGTATGAGGCGGTCGCAGCAATCTTGCCGTAAATGATATGGGCACGCGGCATGGGGGCCGTCAAAAGCGACTCAAGTGAGCCGCGCTCGCGCTCCCCAGCCGTGGCGTCGATCGCCAAATACATGCCACCAAATAGCATCGCGAAAATCGTCAGGTAACTCAGCATGCCGAGAGCAAAAATCGCCCGACTCGCTGGAGTGGATACATCAACCTCATGAACGACGACGGCAGCCATGCTGACGGGATCGACGCCTCGTAGCATGAGCCGCGTTTGCGATACTTGCTGACTATATGAATTGATAGCGCGTGAAACGCGTGTCGCGCTGGCATCACCGCCAAACTGGTCGGAACTGTCGACGAATATCTGGACGGCAGCCGGTTCAGACCGTGACCAGCGTTCAGAAAAATTGGATGGGATTTGCAGCGCGACCTTGATTTCACGCTGAGTGATCGCCTCTCGGATCTGCTGCTCGGTCATTTCCCGTCGCTCGATCTTGATGTCTCGCGACTCGAGCATCGTCATCAAGTTCGGCGCGTTATCGGCACCAACGACCTGAAGAGTCATGGGCTTTTCGAATGTCGCCTCACCCTTCGACACGGAGATTTGTAAGAGCGCTGCGAGCACTACGGGACCCAATACCGGTCCAAATACCAACGCCGACAGCAGGATGCGTCGATCGCGCAAGTTTTCGAAAAATTCTTTGCGGAAGACGGTGAATATCGCGCGCATCAGTTCAACCCCTCCGCCGTACCAATCAATTTGACAAACGCATCTTCGAGAGTGGCTTCACCAGCCTCAGCGCGCAGCGACTCAACGGTTCCAGCGGCTGCGACCCGACCCTGTGCAATAACGACAACTTCATCGCATAGCAACGCCACTTCCTGCATCACATGGCTCGAGAAGAGAATGCAGTGCCCCTCCTCGCGTAGCTTATGGAGCAACGCTCGAAGGTTGCGCACTGCCATCACATCGAGACCGTTAGTAGGTTCATCGAGTATCAGATTTCGCGGCCGATGCACGAGAGCGCGTGCCAAGGCCGTCTTCAGTCGTTGTCCTTGCGAGAAACCCTTGGTTTTTCGATCGAGGAACTCAGACAGTTCGAACAGGTTTGCGAGCTCGGCAATTCTGTCGTCGGCCACCCGCCGCTCCATACCATGCAACTCGGCAAAGTAACGGATGTTTTCCCGCGCTGTGAGCTGCGGATACAAACCGCTAGCATGCGACAGAACTCCGATCCGTCGCCGAACCTCAATTGGGTGAGTAGTGATTGACTCACCGTCTATCAGTGCATCGCCCGAGTCAGGGCGTAAGAGCGTCGCCAACATTCGCAGTGTTGTCGACTTGCCTGCGCCGTTGGGGCCAAGAAGTCCTGTGATCCGACCGTCGGGTGCCGCAAAACTCACCCCTTGAACAGCCTGCACCTTGCCAAACTGCTTGGTGAGATCCGTTACTGTGATCATGGCGTTGACCCCGCAAGCGATATCCAGAACGGTGGTTTAACTCGCCGATCAAGACAGCGAACATCGAGCGCTTTCGGATCTGCGTTGGAATAGAAGTCGGCGAGCACACGCTCCATGCAAGGAATAGCGAGTTGTCCGTGCCCTGAACCCTCCAGCACAAGATGTCGTGAGCTTTTCAGCGATCGTGCCACTCGCTCCGCGTCATCCGGTGGCGTCACTGGGTCGAGCGAACCCGACAACAGTAAGGTCGGCACATCGCTTATCAAAGGCTCGAAAAAGTCGCCGTCGACGAGCCCACGCGGCCAATTTCGACAGATCTGCGGCAAAGCATCGAGAAACCCCGTTCCGAGATAGGTCGCCGCCACCGCAGCGCGATCCACGGAGACCGTGTCGTATCGAGGAACGTCCTCGCTGCAAACCACGGAGTTGTGCATGCCAACTGCGATCATGTCCTGGACACTACCGGCCGTCATGAGGAACAGGCTGCCGATTGGGTGAAAATTCCCTCGCGCCGCCTCAGTGACGACGAGCGGCAGCATGGCTGAAAAATATTGATCGTAACTTCCGAAGCGAAGTACAACCGCAAGTTGCTCAGCCCCAAAGTCGAAAGACTCTGTGGTTCCGGTTCTCGGATTTGGAATTTCAACCCGTTGCGGTTTTATTTTCAACACGTTCTGCAGTGTCATGGTTTTCGACTGCAAGTCACCGAACCGATCTCGGCACGGCTTATCTGCATTGCAACGCTTCCAGATACCATTGAGCGCCACTTGTGCGTCTAGCGAAATTTCCGGACCAAGAACCGTCTCCGGTGCCACCACGCCGTCGAGCACCATGCTACGAACGCGCTCCGGATATCGACGCGCGTAATGCTGCGCGACTCGTGTGCCGTAAGAAGCCGCATAAAAATTCAATTTTTCGTAACCGAGTAGCGCCCTGACAGCGTCAAGATCACGTACGGCGTGACTCGTGGTATACGCTCCTAAATCACTCGTCGAACGAAGTTTTTCGAGGCATTTTTCGTTTAGCTTGACGAAGGTAGCCGTGTCTGAGGCGAACGTTTCGGCCGTCGAGCGACTTTCCGTCACGCACGAAAGCATGTTCGATCGACCAGTGCCTCGCTGGTCAAGCAAGACAATGTCTCGTTGACGTCCCGTGCGTGAGAAAACCGTGGAAACCGCCGTGAAAGACAGTTGCGCTCCTTGCCCAGGCCCGCCAGCAAGAAGCACGATCGGATCGGTCTGCTTTCTTCGGTTGATGGCTGGAATGCGAGCAACCGAGAGCGTAATGCGTCGGCTACCCTCAGCATCGCTCTCCGGCACACTCACCTCGGCACACTCCGCCGATATCGAGCGCAATTGCATGGGATCGGTGAGTCGGCACTGCATAAATGGCTTCGCCAGACTCGCGCCATAGGTAGCCGATGCAGTCGCCGAAGGCATCAGTAAAGCCGCGCCAAGCACCGCGGCGGCAATGGATACCGACATAGTCATTTTCACCATTGATGTCTCCAACCTAGTCTTCAGACGCTTGCACTTCTGACGGCAACTTCCATGCGAGGATCATGCTTGGAAGGCCAGCGATGAGCAGTGCCAGTGCAAAGAGAACGGGACCCCAGCGATCAACGCCGAATGAAAAGTCACCTGCGATAGCGAATCCGAAGACGATGCCAATCACAAAAGACAGCCATCTATAGGCAGCCAGGTAAGTGCGATCGCGAATGGCGATGAGACGCTCATCGAGCAACTCGGTTGGAGCATCTGCAATCATTCGAACGGAGATGCGCAGTGCGAGATATATCGCTATTAATAGTAGGCCAGATATTGCCGAGACATAGCTCGACATCTTTTCGCTTTCTATCGATGAGGAAAAAACGAGAGATAAACTTAGAACGATCGAAACAATCACTAGCGCCCTTCTTGTCGATCGCCGATATAGCAAAGGGTATTTATTTGCCGACAACGCCGTCTGTACTTCTTTCCGAGTAACGCCCTCGGTCCAGTAAATCTTATTCTTGGGCTGCTCGGACACGTCATGCTCCTTTTTTGAAGGGCTTGATAGAAAACACCGCAGGAATCTCTGCATCAAGCGCCTTGGCAATCTTAAAGGCGAGGATCAAACTCGGGCTGTACTCCCCTCGCTCGAGATAGCCG
>CAIVYV010000191.1 GCA_903910215.1 uncultured Pseudomonadota bacterium | reverse complement strand
TGACGTCGTCGCCCGTCATTCCGTAGGGCGCTAGTGCCTCGGCGAGGTTTTCCTGACACGACCGATGACCGTGCGCGATACCGTCGCGCATGGCATACAACTTGGTCGAGCAGCGCCCACCGTTGTTCCCCCAGTGGTTAGCGTAGGTATCCTCCAGAACCGTGAGCATGACGTTCTCGCGAGGCGGCTTGGAGTAGAAATATCGAAAACTTTTGGCGGTGCCGGTGCCAAGGATTCCATTGATGGCCCAGCTCTGACCGACGTGAAACCACTCGCGATAGTCGCGAGCGTTGTAAAACACGCAGTCACCGACCTGACCATCTTCCATCGGGAAGATTCGGAATACCTGACCGCGCTTGACCTCAAAAGCTCGCCCGTGGCGGGCGGGAATCACAAACTCGCTGGCGACCTTCATGTGGCAATAAACCTAGCGCCCCTGGCGGGAAAAACAAGCAATCAGAACTCAACGCGTTCATAGCGAAAAAGTGCAACTGGCATTGGTCCTACACGATCCACGAGTCGAACACACACATGGTCGTGCCGTCAACAAAAACGGTGAGTCTTCGGTACTTTGCAAGTGCCTCGCCATCCAGCCACATCGCGTTGCCCTTGACAGGTTTCGAGTCGATGGCGTTCGTCCCCCGAACTGAAAGACCTTGTCATCCCGTGCTCGCCTGGTGGCTTGAACGTAGGCGACAACCTCTGGAAGTCCTGCGAGCTGTGCGACCTCGGTAAGGGCGCAAGCCCCGCCAGCTAGCAGCTGGCCCTCATCGAGCGCAAGAGCGCCAAGCGTGCGTCGAAGCACTCCGCTCATAGAGTTTCGTACTAATGTTTTTTCTAGCGGACCGTCTCTCCACTCGCGCGACCGCTTGCCCGATTGCCAAGGTCGACCGAGGCTGAGACCATTAGCGGTTTGAATTCGCGTCCGCCAAGTCCGCTCTCCGGAGATCATCGACCCATGAGCAAAGCCTCAGAGCAGTTTCTGAAAAACCTGTCGGTGGTGATGTCCCTGCCCGGACTGGCATTCAACGAGGATCGGGTATGTTGCCTCTCAGATCCGGGCGCTCTCGATATTCAGATGGAGTGGATTCCGGAGCCCGGCCGGCTGATGGTGATCGCGGCGTTGGGAACGCTTGGCGACGATCCAAAGCTTCTCCGCACGTTGCTATCGGCCAATTTCTTGTTTGCCGGAACCCGTGGTGAGTCTCTATCGCTTGAAAGCGGTACCGACAGGATTTTTCTATGCGCGGCGTTGGATCTTGATGAGATCTCGGAGCAGCACGCAATCGAACTCTTCACGCGCTTTATTGATACCGCGAGGCAATGGGTCGGTTTCCTGTCGGGCCAGTCGGTGCTCCCTGAACATGCAATGCCACCCTCATCGTTTATCCGCGTCTGAGGAGTTGCCTGGTGGCGATCCAGAACAAGCTCACATTCCAGTTCGACAACCAGGCGAGCTTCAAGCTCGATGGCAACACGATCGACCTTGGGAAAATGGCTACGGATCAGGTTGTCCTCGGCAAGGACGGTAAGGAAAAGACGATCCAAGGCTTCAAGGCAGCCGACGGTCTGATCTACAGCAGGAAGAAGACCGAAGACGGCAAATACAAGATCAGCGTCTATGGAGAGCCGGAGGCCCTGGCCAAACAGAAATTTTCCGTTCGTGGCGGCGATATTTCTGGAGCGCGGTTTGGCGATCTACGACTCGTAAACGACAAGCCCGGCGCCGGTACTTTCTCTATCGATCCGGGATCCGATACCGAGAGGATCAATTCCTTCGCGAAAAAATTTGGTCTGCGCGAGCGAGCGAGCTTTAGTGCAGAGGCAAAGGCGGTCAACACGATGCCTATCGTGGTCTTTAAGAACCACGGCAACACCTGCTACCTGAACGCGACGCTGAAGTCGATGCTGTCAGGCATGGGCACATCCTTCGCCAGCGAGCTTGAGGCGCAACGAACGCACCCTTTGCTTCAAATGACTATAGACGGGCGCCAGCCGCTTAACGAGATTCGAGAGACGCTCATCGCGTTGGCTAAGGCCACAGTGAACCCCGATCGCCAACAAGACGTAGATACCCATCTGCAAAAACTGGTGAGTCAGCTGAATGACCCCATTCTCAAAACGCTAGCCGCCCAGGCCAAGAAAGAGAAAGACGATCTGGGGGGACGTTTCGACGAAACGCATACGTCACTCGATAGAGCGCGTTCCGATCAGAACATCGCCAAGGCGGCGTTGCGGCTGGTGAATGAGAAAAAATCACCAGTGGTGGTACTCAAATCACTCTCGGAAGAGTCTAAGACCGC
>CAIVYV010000190.1 GCA_903910215.1 uncultured Pseudomonadota bacterium | reverse complement strand
CGTCGGATATCTTGCGGCGCTTGCGTAATTTCTATGCCGGAAGAGATCCACAACTCGAGTCACTCGACTTACAGCCGATCATCGAAAAACTCGTCGAGGCGTTACGCCGATCGGAGCGCACCGGCGTCGAGTCCATCGTGATACGTACGGATAACGACTTGCCAGCCGTCAACGGAGATCGCGTCTTCATCGAAGTGATCCTCTCGAATCTCCTCGCAAATGCATTGGATGCGACAGAAGAGAGACAGAACGCCATTATCGAAATCGCTGCAAGCCGATCGGGAAAAGCGATCCACCTATCGGTAGATGACAATGGTCGTGGCATGTCGGAGCAGATACGCCGCGATCTCTTTAAGGCATTCGTCACTTCCAAAACCGAAGGTCTCGGAGTTGGTCTCGCCGTCAGTCGATCTCTCGCTGAGGCCTGCGGCGCGGAACTTCGCTTAGCCGAATCGAGTCTTGGAGGAGCGAAGTTTGAACTCGTTCTCCCAATCGATGCTGTACGCAGAGAGTCACCATGAAAATTGATCCGACGATCTATCTTATCGACGATGACGCGGCCATTCGCGACGCACTGATGTTGTTGTTGAACCTTAGGGGGATGAGTGCTGAGGCGTTTTCCAGTGCCGAATATGCTCTTGCCAAACTCAACCGTGAATCGCGCGGCTGCGTACTGACGGATTTGCGCATGCCAGGCATGTCGGGGCTGGAACTCCTGGCCGAGATCAACTCGCGAGAGATCAGCTTACCAGTCGTTCTGTTAACAGCGCATGGCGATGTAGCGACCACGCGCGCCGCCTTGCGCGGTGGCGCTTTCGACTTTCTGGAGAAGCCGATTGATGAGGACATCCTCGTCGACGTCCTGACTCACGCGATATCGGAGGATGCGCGAGGCCATCAAAAACGCCTGCAGACCGAAACGCAGCTCGCGCGCATCAACACGCTCACGCAACGCGAGCGCCAGGTACTGACCCTGCTCGGCAGAGGCCTTCAGAACCGAGAGATTGCGATCGAACTATCCATCAGTCCGCGCACCGTCGAAGTCTACAAAGCGCGCATGATGGAGAAGCTCGACTGCTCAAGCATCGCCGATGTCGTCAAGATGAGCCTACTACTCGATAGCCCGAATCGCAGCTAAGCCATTACTCAAGCAGACTACGCAGCATCCACGCCGTCTTTTCGTGCACCTCGAGGCGCTGCGTCAAGAGATCCGCAGTCGGTTGATCGTCGGCGGCACTCACGATCGGGAAGAGCCTGCGAGCCGTCCGCGCCGTCGCTTCCTGAGCCGCGACGAGATGACGAATCATGTCGTTGGCGGAGGGAACCCCTTCGACTTCCTTGATGGAGGCGAGCTTCGCAAACTGCCGATAGGTGCCAGGCGCAGGATAGCCAAGAGCACGAATGCGCTCGGCGATCAGATCCAATGCGGTCCACTGCTCCGTGTACTGCGTCATGAACATCTGGTGCAGGCTGTTGAACTGCGGACCCGTCACGTTCCAGTGAAAGTTGTGAGTCATTTGATACAACGTGTAGCTGTCGGCGAGTAACCCGGCGAGTCCATCGACGATTTTCTTGCGATCGGACGATTTGATACCGATATCGATACCTGGGCTTTTCATCTTGGCTTTTTTCATTTGCTGACTCCTTGAAAGCGCGAAGTTTAAACTAGCCCACATGCGATCGATCTTCATTGGCATTTATGCGTACTTGGCACTGTTCTTGGCAACGGCTGTCATCGCCGCTCCGCTGCAGACCGGTCTCGACCGTCTGGTCGCGACGGACTTTGCCGCACTGAAAGATAAAAAAGTCGGCTTGATCACCAATCCGACGGGCGTGGATCGACAATTACGCAGCACCGTCGACATCTTCGCCGCCAGCAAATCGATTCGACTGGTCTCGCTATTCGGTCCAGAGCACGGCCTGCGAGGCGATCACTCGGCTGGAGACAAAGTCGCCGATAGCATCGACCCGATGACGCAGTTGCCGGTTCACTCGCTGTATGGCTCGCAGCGCAAACCTTCGGCGACGATGCTCGCGGGTCTCGATGCCTTGGTCTTCGACATCCAAGACATCGGCGTACGCTCCTACACCTACATTGCCACTCTTGGGCTTGCGATGGAGGCCGCTGCGGAAAATGGCGTTGAGTTCGTGGTGCTCGATAGACCCAATCCGCTCGGCGGCTTGCGCATCGAGGGCCCGTTACCCGCGGAGGGTCGCACCTCTTTCGTCGCGCCCTATCCCATTCCGTACGTACACGGACTGACCGTCGGCGAGCTCGCGACGCTGATCAACGAGTCGGGTTGGTTGGCCGGCGGCCTACGCGCAAAACTCACCGTGATTCCTATGCGGGGCTGGCGACGCCACATGACATTCGACACGACGGGGCTGCCTTGGGTTCCGAGCTCACCACATATCCCGCAAGCGGCGACGGCCGCGCTTTATCCGGCCACCGGCATCATGGGTGAGTTGAGCCCGAGCATGATTGGCATCGGCTACACGCTGCCTTTTGGTGTTATGGCAGCGGCGAATCTCGACGCTGAAACCTTTGCGAATGCGATCCGTGCGCTGAAACTACCCGGGGTACAAGTGCGACCCATCTACTTCACTCCGTATTACTCGAACGGCGCAGGACGACGACATGGAGGCGTACAGATTTATTTGAATCTGAGCGAAGTTCGATCTCTGAGTCTGCTGCAGTTCCAAATGATGGAAGCGCTGATCCGCCAATCGCCAGAGGTAAATCCGTTTGTTCTGCACCCCGAGCGCCTCGATATGTTCGACAAGATCGTCGCTGATCCGGCGATCCGAGTGGCATTCGCGCAGCGCTGGTCCGCCGCCGATGTCGAGCCGCTCTGGACGACGCCGACCGAGTTCATTGATCGCGCTCGTCGCTACCATCTTTACCGGTGATGACTGAATTTCTTTTGCCCGCGCTACTTGCGACCGCACTCGCGGGGCTCGTTCGCGGCTTTACCGGATTCGGCGGTGCCTTAGTGATGGCGCCGGTGCTGCTCACCGTCATCGACCCGATCAGCACGACGGCGATCGTCATCATCGTGAATGTCGTAGCCGGCATCCTGCAGGCGCGCGAAATCCATCGCGAAGCCGACTGGAACATCGCCCGGCCGCTTTGCTACGCGGCGCTGCTGACGGCGCCCATCGGCTTATGGTCGATCCACGTCCTCGATATCGAGCGGGTACGTCAGATCGTCGGCGCGATCGTCCTTTTGGCGACGGTTGCCTTGTTGCTGCGTTGGCGATTTCCCTTCTCCATCCGACAACGGTTGGGCACAGTAGCTCTCGGTGGGTCGAGCGGCTTCCTGTTCGGACTGGGCGGCATCGGCGGGCCACCGGTCGTACTCGGCCTACTGGCCGACGGGACGCCAGCACGAATTGCCCGCGCGACTCAGCTCGCCTATTTCTCCGTGATTCAGCTCTTCACACTGCTCGTCATGGCTGCGACTCAATCGCTGACAACGCGACACCTGCTGCTCGGCGCCCTGCTGTCACCCATCTATTACCTCGGCGGCCTGGCTGGGGGGCGACTATTGACCCCTGCGCGCGAACCTTGGTTTCGGCGCGCCTCCATCGGCGTACTGTTCGCGGTTTCCGCCTTCGCCCTCTGGCCCTGACTACGGGCTTCCACGCTGGACAAAGCCCCTTTTTTTGAGGCAACTTATCGGCATGGAGATCACCCAAACCAATCGTGTACCGGAGCCGGGCGTGCCGCGGCAGGCTCGCTTGGACGATGTCGCCATCACGCAGCGCGTGGCCGAGATGCAGCGCAGCGATGCTCAGCGCGCCAATGAGCGAGCCAACCAAGAGGCACAATCTGCCTCGGCGCAGGCTGTCTCCCGCGCGCGTGTCGAAGAGTTCAAAGAGTCTCTGCGCAGCGCCAACGAGCGCTTGGCCGCGAAAGGGCGTGAAATTAACATCGGTTACGACAAATCGTCTGCCACGGTCGTCGTGACGGTTTCCGATCGCGAGACCGGCGAGACCGTGCGGCAGATTCCGCCTGAGGCCGCGATGCGCATCACACGTAATATCGACCAACTCACCGGCATCCTGATCGACCAGAAGGCCTGATCCGCGCAGCGTTTGCGCTCGTAGTATCCTCGCCCTCCATCTCGGGGGGTTCTGATGGCCAAGCCACATAGTCGAAGGCTCGTCTTCTTCCTTGTTGCCACACTAGCGCTCGCAACGCTGCTCTATTGGCAGCGCGGAGCGATTGCGTTGCGCTTGGTCGAAAATGGTGTCGATCGCATCACCGCGAACGCCGACCCCATCGCAGCGCTGCCCGATGGCTTGCACGTAGGCATCTGTGGCGCCGGATCCCCGATGACCGACGCCCACCGAGCAGGCCCCTGCACGGCCGTCATCGCGGGCAGCAGAATGTTTGTGTTCGATGCGGGCGGCGGGGCTGCGGCACGCCTGTTGCGGATGGAGTTGAATCCGGCGCAGATCGAGGCCATCTTCCTGACCCACTACCACTCCGATCACATCGACGGACTCGGCGAGCTGCTCATGCAACGTTGGGTGGGTGCCGCGGCGACACAACCGCCACAGGTATATGGACCAACGGGGCTCGTCGGTGTCGTCAACGGGTTTCGAGAAGCGTATCGACTCGATCAGTCTTATCGAACAGAACATCACGGCAAACAACTCGTGCCGCCATCGGGATTCGGCGCAGATCCACGGGAGTTCAACATTGAAAGCTCTACTGGTCGTCTCGTACTGATCGACGAAGATCTGCTGCAAATCGTGGCATTCACGGTAGATCACGGACCGGTCGCGCCCGCCGTCGGCTACCGAATTCGCTACAAGGATCGGACGATCGTCATCAGTGGTGACACACGTCGTAGCCAGAACGTGGAACGCGAAGCCAAGAACGTCGATCTGCTGTTGCACGAGGCACTCTCGATGAAGCTGGTGCAGATACTTGAAAATGGCTTCGATCGACATGGACGCTCGCGCTATGCACAAATCATGCGCGACATTCGCAACTACCACTCGAGCCCCGAGGATGCGGCCAGCGTAGCTGAAGCAGCATCGGTCAAGCGCCTCGTGTTACATCACATCGTCCCACCGCTACCACTCGAGGCCTTGAAGCCGGAGTTTGTCGGCAAAGCGCCAGCGATTTTCTCGGGCCCGATCGATGTGGCTCGTGATGGGGATTGGTATTCCCTACCCGCCGGCGACGATTCGATCATCGTGTCGCGCCGACCCTGAACCTCAATCGACCTGAACCTCAATCGACCTGAACCTCAATCGATATGAAGGCCACGATATCCAGCGCCTTTTCACGATCGCTGACGAGCGTCGTACGGCGCAACGCCCTGCGTTGGTGGCATGGACTACCGCGTCGCTGGACTCAGCGAGCGGCCATCGTTCATTACTTTCATCAGGATGATGACCCATATAGCGACCTGCTGGCCGCAGTTCTGCCAAAGCTCCAAGAGCGCTATCACATCGATTTGCGTTGCCATCGAGTTGCACCGCCTGATGATGCATCTGCTCCCGATCGAGAACGCTTGCGCGAATGGTCCGTCAGAGACGCAGCAGCGCTTCAGATCGCGTATCAACTCAAACCTGATCCGTATGCCATAGGACGACTGCCGTGGTACACGCGAGACCCGCAAGTGGGCGCCATCCTACGTCAGCGACTCGGCCACTATCTTGGTGCCACGATTTACTTTGAGGGCGAGTGGTATTGGGGAATTGATCGGCTGCACTATCTCGAACAACGCTTGCAGAGTGAGGGATTAGCCCAGTACCCCATCGATACGCTGCTGATCGAACCGCAAGCGCTCCGTTTCGCGCAGATCGATCGCCCCAGCTCGACTCGGCCGACACTCGAGTTTTTTTGCTCCCTGCGTAGCCCATACACGTATCTGGCCATCGAGAGAACGCGGCGCTTGGCAGAGCACTACGGAGCCGATCTGCAGCTGCGCTTCGTGCTCCCCATGGTCATGCGAGGCTTGCCGGTCGGTTTTGCCAAGCGCAAATACATCCTGCTCGATACCAAACGCGAGGCGCAACGGCTCGATCTGCCGTTCGGCAACGTGGTCGACCCGGTCGGCAAACCCGTTGAAGACGGCCTCGCCATCCTGCATCGAGCGATCGCTCGAGGAGTCGGCACGGAATTCCTGTCGTCTTTTCTGTCTGCTGCATTCGCCGAGGGCATCGATACGCACCGACCGCAAGCGCTACGACAAATCGCGCTTCGATCCGGGTTGCCGAGTGTCGACCTCGAGGATGCCCTGAACGATCCGGCTTGGCGTACGATGGCAACCGTAAACCGCGAGGCACTGCTCGTGTCGGGGCTGTGGGGTGTCCCCTCTTTTCGTGTTGTGGGATATCCGTCAGTCTGGGGACAAGATCGGTTGTGGATGATTGAACGGGATTTGTTGACGGCAACTCGCGCATGACGAAAACGACAAAATGGTTTTTGGCCGCTGGCGTCACGATTGCAGTGATCGCAGGCGCATTCTTTGCGATCGGCGGTCGAACCGGCTTGACGCTGCTCTGGATTCAATACGCCGTTCGAGAAGATAGCGCACCCTACCGCGATGTCGAATGGCAGCGCGGCCCATCGTCGCCGCCCGCGCTGGCAGCACAGCGTCGACCCAACATCGTACTGATCGTCGCCGATGATCTCGGTTACAACGACATCTCTCTCAATGGCGGGCTAGCGGGCGGACGCATCAAGACCCCCAACATCGATCGAATCGCCAACGAGGGCGTTAACCTCGCAACCGCTTATTCAGGCAGCCCAACGTGTGCGCCTTCGCGCGCTGCCATCATGACGGGCCGATATCCCACTCGATATGGCTACGAGTTCACCCCGACTGCCAAGAACTTCATGAGAGTGGTGACGCAGTTGCGCCGCTCCGAATCACAGCTTCATCACTCCATTTATTTTCCAGAACGCGAGCAGGGGCAGCCACCGCTCGAATCCCTAGGATTACCAACCAACGAAATCACACTGGCGCGCGTTTTGCGTAGCGCGGGCTATCACACGGCTCATGTGGGGAAATGGCATCTTGGCGATGCGCCGCAATTCAGGCCCACAGCACACGGTTTCAACGAGTCGCTGTCGTTGCCCTACGGCGCAGCCATGTTCCTGCCCGAAGACGACCCTAATGTCGTCAATGCCGCCTCGAGGATCGATCCGCTTGATCGCTTCATCTGGGCGGCACATCCGTGGGGAGTTCGATTCAATGACGGCGAGCTCTTTAGACCGAACAAATATCTGACCGACTACTTCACTGACCAAGCACTGAAGATCATCGGCCACAACCGACATCGCCCGTTCTTTCTCTATCTCGCTTACAACGCACCGCATACTCCGCTGCAAGCAACTCGCGAAGACTACGATGCGCTGGCGGATATCGAAGATCATTCCGTGCGCGTCTATGCCGCGATGATCCGATCGCTGGACCGCAACATTGGGCGTGTCCTAGAGGCGCTCGATCAAGCTGATCTAGCAAGTGACACGCTGGTGATTTTCACCAGCGATAATGGTGGCACGCACACCATCGGCATCAAAGGGATCAACGCGCCCTTCCGTGGTTGGAAGGCGACGCACTTCGAAGGTGGCATCCGCGTGCCGATGTATATGCGCTGGCCTAACGGTTTGCCGCAAGGCCGCTTCGATGCGCCGGCGAGCCATCTCGATATCTTCTCGACAGCAGCCGCAGCGGCCGATACCTCAGTTCCGTCAGATCGCATCATCGACGGAGTCAACTTGCTGCCGTACCTACGTGGCGAAGCGGCCGGTCGACCGCATCAATCCCTGTATTGGCGTACGGATCGATATTTGGTCGTACGCGATGGCGACTGGAAGCTGCAGATCACCGATCGTCCGGACAAAGTATGGCTGAACGATCTGGCAGCAGATCCCACCGAGCAAATCAATCGTGCCGCCGAAGAGCCGGCCAAGGTTGCCGCAATGCGCGCAGCCCTCGACGCCTTCGATCGCTCACAGGTGCCGCCGATGTGGCGGTCTTTGGGCGCTGGCTATATTCCGATCGATAAGACACTCGCTGACCCGCAAGAGCCCGGGGACGAGTACATCTACTTCTCGAACTAAAATGAGCATCTGCCGACGCGCGTGGATCGTGTGGCTGACGGCGGCCGTCGCGCTCGGGTCGATTGCTCGCGCCGAGGTGACCGCGACAGCGCAACGCCCCAACTTTGTCGTGATCGTCGCCGATGACTGGGGCTATACCGACGTCGGCGCTTTCGGCGGGGAAATCTCGACGCCAAATTTAGATTCGCTCGCCGCGAACGGCATCCGATTCGCCAACTTCCACACGTCCGCCGAATGCTCGCCAACGCGTGCGATGCTGCTCACCGGTGTCGACTCGCATCGCACCGGCATCGGCGCCATGCGTGAGTCCGTGCCACACCAGCATTATGGCAAGCCAGGTTATCTCACCGTGCTCTCGCGCGATGTGGTGACTTTTGCATCTCGGCTACGAGAAGCCGGATATCGGAACTACGCCGTTGGCAAGTGGCATGTCGGTAAAGAGCCGCACAACCTACCTCCTGCTCGTGGCTTCGATCGTTCGCTCGTTCAAGGCGATAGCGGCTCCGATAATTGGGATACGCAACAACGCTATCTAGGTCTCACCGACAAGGTGTATTGGTTCGAGGATGGTCGCGAAGCGATCATGCCCAAGCGGTTTTATTCCTCCGAGTTCTACGTCAATCGTGCGTTGCAGTATCTGCAACAAGATGCAAACTCAGAGAAACCTTTCTTACTGTATCTCGCCTTCCAAGCTAACCATATCCCACTGCAAGCGCCGAGGCAGTTCGTCGAGCGATACGCAGGACGATATGACGGCGGTTGGCATCAACTACGGCAAGAGCGTCGCGATCGAGCTGCCGCACTCGGCTTGATCCCGACAAACACGCCTATGGTCGAGATGGCGACGACCGAGAGCTGGAATCAGCTCGATGTACGTCGACGTGCGTACGAATCGCGCCGAATGGAAGTGTATGCCGGCATGGCGGAAGCCATGGATCACCATGTCGGTCGACTGATCGCTCATCTCAAAAAGACAGGGCAATTCGAGAATACCGTTTTCGTATTCTTGTCCGACAATGGCGCGGAAGCCTCAGATCCGCTCGCGATCCGATCGGGCCGTATGTGGCTTCGTTGGCAATACACTTGGGAGCGATCGCGCCTTGGCGAACCCGGTGCCTACGCCGTCATCGGCCCGAGTTGGGCAAGTGCAGCGGCTTCCCCTCTCGCCTACTACAAGTTTCATGCGGGTGAAGGCGGCTTGCGAGTACCGATGATCATCTCAGGCAAAGCCGTCACCGCGCCGGGCGCGATTCATCACTCGTTCACACACGTTAAAGACATCGCGCCGACACTTTTGGAGCTTGCCGACGTAACCGCATCGAATACCTTCGGAGGGCGTGCCGTCGAATCGATCACGGGCCGTAGCCTTCTACCGGTATTGCAGGAGCCATCGCGTCGTCACCGTGAGGTCGACGAGACCGTGGGTTACGAGCTCGCAGGGCACGGTGCGCTTTTCCGTGGCGATCTAAAATTGCTGCGGATACCGCCGCCGATCGGTGATGGGCGATGGCGTCTATATGACATCGCGAAGGATCCCGGCGAGACCCGCGACCTCAGTCTCGATCTCCCCACCGAATATGCCGAGATGATCGCGGCCTATGCTCGTTATGAGCAAGAGAATGGTGTGCTTCCCCTACCGGCGGGCTATGAGCCTCGCAAGCAAGTTTCCATCAATGCATTTCTTTTCGTTTATCTTCCCTATATGAAATGGATAGTCGGCTTAGTCGTACTCGTTCTGGCAGCCTGGTGGGTGCTCGCAAGACGCAGACGAAACAAGTCATGAAGACAATCGTCATCACCGGCGCATCCGCAGGGATCGGTCGGGCACTGGCACTCGAGTTTGCCAGGCGCGGCTATCGCCTAGGGCTACTCGGCCGACGAGTCGACGCTTTGGCATCTTTGCAGCAAGAAACCTTGGCTTGCGGCGCAACAGCAGCCATAACGGGTCAACTGGATGTCGATGCGGCAGAGTCGGTCGCGCCCCAGCTGCAACGTGTTTTTCAAGGCCTAGGCACAGTCGACATCTTTGTGGCCAACGCAGGTATCAACGCCTTCACCAACGTGGGCAAGGATGAACTCGTCGCCGAGGCTCGCATCATCCAGACCAACGTCGTCGGCGCAATCGCCTCGATCGACGCAGCCGCCGCTCACTTCATCGAACAAAATCGCGGACATATCGTCGGCGTTTCTTCATTAGCCTCGATGATCGCCGTGCCGAAACAAGCCGCTTACTGCGCAAGCAAAGCAGCCATCTCGATGTACTTGCGCTCTGCGCGGGTCGAGTTGGCACGCCACAATATCCGCGTCACCGATATCCAACCGGGCTTCGTTGTGACGGACATCATGCCGAATATCGGGAAGTATCCTTTTGCGATTCCCGCAACCAAAGCAGCGTTCGAGATGGCCGAAGCGATCGAAAAGGGTCGCGAAGAGGCGATTGTTCCAGGCTTTCCGTGGCGACTCTTCAAGCCCTTCTTCCGTCATATCCCAAACTCCTTTTGGAAGCGCCTATGAGCACACGCTATCGGATGTACGGCTGGCACTTGTCCTACTTCGCCGGCAAGGTGCGCTCGTATTTGAAGTACAAACGAGTTCCGCTCGATGATGTCGACGTGAACCTCTTCGTGTTGATGTGGCTCGGTAAGCGAAAAACGGGCGTGGTTGCCATGCCCCTGTTGCAGACGCCCGATGACATCTGGATGCAGGACTCGAGCGAAACCTGGCAGTTCATCGAGTCACGTTTCAAAGATCGACCGATACTGCCGACATCACCGCGGCAGCGCTTCGTCTCTCTTTGGCTCGAAGCATGGGGTGACGAATGGTGGATCCCCATCGCCATGCAGACCCGTTGGCGCCACAGCGAGAACTATCCGCTGTTCGAGCATGATGCTGGCAATGCTTTGCTCCCGGGATGGCCGGGCTTTTTGCAACGCCGCGCTGTTGCTCGCATCGCTCGACGTTTACGCGGCTATCTGCCTGCCGTCGGTGTCAGACCAGAGCAGGATGAGCTGCTGATGGCCTGGACGCGCCGCATGCTGGGTTTGTTGGAGGCCCACTTTACCGAGCATGCATTCTTACTCGGCGGCAGACCGAGCCTCGCCGATTTTTCGTTGATGGGCACGATGTATGGACACTTGGGTCGTGACCCATGGCCTGCTCGAGAACTGATCGCGCCGCACCCGCATCTGCGAAGCTGGATCGATCGAATGGCCGACCTGCCGAACTCGCTCGACGAAACCAGTGAAAGTGCATGGCTCGCCAACGACGAACTACCGGTGACGCTGATGCCGATCCTACGCACCACCTTCGAGGAATTCGGCGCGCAAGTCGCCGGGATCGCCGCTCAAGTGAGCGCTCTCGCCGCTCACTGGCCGATGGATAAGCGCTTACCGCGAATTCTGGAGGATGTCGCCATTCCTCTGCAGGAGGGCACATTCCGACGCGCGGCGATGCCATACACGCTTTGGATGGCGCAGCGCGCTGTCGACGCCATCACAACGCTACCGGAGAGTTCAGCGCTCGACATGCGTCGTTGGCTTGTCGACGTTGGTGGCGAAGCCTTGCTATCAATCGATGCACCACGACTAGAGCGCGATGGTTTACAGGCGCGATTCAGCTCGGCAACACGTAATCGCGGAACTGCTCACGCAACTTGATCTTCTGCATCTTGCCGGTCGCACCGAGCGGAATAGCATCGACGAATACGACATCGTCCGGAACCTGCCATTTAGCAACCTTGCCGCGATAGAACTCAAGCAGGGCTTCGGCTGTCACCTCGGCAGCAGGCTTTCGTACAACGACCAACAAGGGCCGCTCGTCCCATTTGGGATGCGGCACTCCAATGCAGGCAGCCATGGCTACGGCCGGGTGCCCCATCGCAATGTTTTCGATATCGATCGAGCTGATCCACTCGCCACCGGACTTGATGACGTCCTTGCTGCGATCGGTGATCTGCATGAACCCGTCGGGATCAATGCTCGCGACATCGCCCGTCGGAAACCAACCATCCACCAGTGGATCGCCACCGGCATCTTTGAAATAACGAGAAATGATCCACGGCCCGCGTACAAGTAAATTACCGGTCGACTTACCGTCCCAAGGTAACTCTCGACCGGCATCGTCGACTACTTTCATCTCGACGCCAAAAATAGCCCTACCCTGTTTTTCCATGAGGGCGAGCTGATCGGCTTCCGGGGCGACCAAGTGCTTGCCTTTGAGCGTACTCAGCGTGCCGAGCGGCGACATCTCGGTCATACCCCAAGCGTGCAACACGGTCACACCCAGAGCGCGGAAGCGCTCGATCATAGCCCGGGGACACGCCGATCCGCCGATGACCGTTCGACGCATCGTTGCGAAGGCGCCTTGAACCGAATCGACATGGTTCAACAATCCGAGCCATACCGTCGGGACCCCCGCAGCCATGGTGACGCCCTCGGACTCGATCAAGTGATGTAGCGATTTACCGTCTAGGGCAGCGCCGGGGAAGACCAGCTTCACGCCAACCATCGCCGCTACATAGGGGATGCCCCAGGCATTGACATGAAACATCGGCACGACAGGCAGCACCGAATCTCTCGACGATAGGTTCATCGCATCGGGCATCGCGCCCGCATACGTGTGCAGCACGGTCGAGCGATGCGAATACAACACGCCTTTCGGATTGCCGGTGGTGCCGCTCGTGTAGCAGAGCGCAGCAGCAGTTCGCTCATCGAACTCGGGCCAGGTGTATTCCGTGCTTTCGCCAGCGATCCAGGACTCGTAATCGACCAGACCTGGGATCGACGTCGTTGCAGGGAGCCGATCCGCATCTGCCATCAGTACCCACTGCTTCACCGACGGACACTGAGTCGCGACGGCTTCGATGATCGGCAGGAAGGTGAGATCGAAACACAGAACGGCATCTTGCGCGTCGTTGATGATCCAAACGACTTGCTCGGGAGCGAGTCGCGGATTGAGCGTATGCAATACCCTCGCGCTACCGCTGACGCCAAAATACAGCTCGAAGTGTCGGTAGCCATTCCAAGCGAGTGTCCCGACCCGAGAGCCTGCGGGCAAGCCGAGATGATCGAGTGCATTGGCAACTTGCCGCGATCGCGCAGCGGCGTCT
>CAIVYV010000189.1 GCA_903910215.1 uncultured Pseudomonadota bacterium | reverse complement strand
CTGCTCATCGGTCTCGGCGCGCTCGGTACCGCCATCGGCTTCGCGCTGCTCGGCGGCAAGTTCCTCGAAGGTGCGGCCCGTCAGCCTGAGCTGACCAACATGCTGCAGACCAAGATGTTCATCGTCGCCGGCTTGCTCGACGCGGTGCCCATCATCGGTGTCGCCATCGCGCTGTTGCTCATCTTCGCGAACCCGTTCCTGTCGGCTCTCGGCGTCGGCTAATCGCCGCCCGCACCCGCCATCGGGCGGGTGCCGATCCAGGCAACAGGGGTAGAAGAGCATGAGTATCACCGTCACGCTGATCATCCAGGGCCTCGCGTTCCTCGCGGTCGCCTGGCTCGTCATGCGCTTCGGCTGGCCGTCGATCATCGGCGCCATCGAAGAGCGACAGAAGAAAATCGCCGACGGGCTGGCTGCCGCCGACAAGGGCCAAAAGGACCTGACCGAGGCAACGCAGCGGGCTGATGCGATCGTTCGCGAAGCGCGTGATCGCGCCAAGCAGATCGAGGATCAGGCCGCTCGCCGCTCCAACGAAGCGATCGAAGCTGCCAAGCAGTCTGCTCAGACCGAGGGCGCGCGTATTGTCGCCGCCGCTCGCGACGAAGCGGCTACCGAAACCGGCCGCGCTCGCGAAGAGTTGCGTAAGGAGTTCGGTTCGATGGTCGTCGTGGGCGCCTCGCGTTTGCTCGAGCGTGAAGTAGACGCGAAGACGCACGCGCAGCTGCTCGACAAACTGGCGGAAGAAATCGCCCGTGGCTGACGAGGCAACCATCGCACGGCCTTACGCGCGCGCCGCGTTCGACCACGCGCATGCCGCAAAGCAACTCGCACCGTGGGGCGAGTTGCTGGCGAATGCGAGCATGGCGGTCGGCGACGAGCGAGTGCGGCCGTTGATCGGCAATCCGCACGTCAAACGTGCGGATCTCGTCAGCTTTCTGCTCGATGTCGTCGGTGCCGCGGGCGATCCGCAGGCGCGCAACTTCGTGCAATTGTTGGCTGACAACGGTCGTTTGGCTGCGCTGCCGCAAATCGCCGAGCAGTACGCCGCCTTGCGCGCCGAGGTCGAGAACACGGTCGATGTGACCGTGACCTCTGCCATGCCGTTGACGCCGGAGCAGAGCGAGAAGTTGTCGAAAGCGTTGACCGCGCGCTTGAAGCGCACGGTGCGACTCAGCACCCACGTCGATCCGGCTTTGATCGGTGGCGCGGTTGTGAAGGCGGGAGATTTCGTCGTCGATGGCTCGCTGCGCGGGCGTATCGAGCGACTCGGTAACACCATGGCTGGCGTTTGAGCCGGTCGTCGCAGGATTTTTAGAGGACCACACATGTCCATCAAGGCATCCGAGATCTCTGATCTCATCAAACAGCGAATCGAAAAGTTCGAGTCGGCGGCGGAAGCACGCAACGTCGGCACGATCGTTTCGGTTACCGACGGTATCTGCCGTATCCACGGCCTGGCCGATGTTCGCTACGGCGAAATGATCGAGTTCCCGGGGAACTTGTTCGGTCTCGCGCTGAACCTCGAACAGGATTCGGTCGGCTCCGTCGTGCTCGGCGACTACAAATCTTTGAAGGAAGGCGACACGGTCAAGACGACCGGCCGCATCCTCGAAGTGCCTGTGGGTCCGGAACTGCTCGGTCGCGTCGTCGACGCGCTCGGCAACCCAATCGATGGCAAGGGTCCGATCAAGACCACCCTCACTGCGCCGATCGAGCGCGTGGCGCCGGGCGTGATCTACCGCAAGTCGGTGAGCCAGCCGGTGCAGACCGGATACAAAGCCGTCGACGCCATGGTTCCGGTTGGTCGCGGTCAGCGCGAGCTCATCATCGGTGACCGTCAGACCGGTAAGACTGCGCTTGCCGTCGACACGATCATCAATCAGAAGTCCTCGGGTATTAAGTGCATCTACGTCGCGATCGGTCAGAAGCAGTCGACCATCGCCAACGTGGTGCGCAAGCTCGAAGAGCACGGCGCGATGGATCACACGATCATCGTGGCCGCCTCCGCTTCGACGCCTGCCGCGATGCAATACCTGTCGGCTTATGCCGGTGTGACCATGGGTGAATACTTCATGGACAACGGCCAAGACGCGCTCATCATCTACGACGATCTGTCGAAGCAGGCCGTTGCCTATCGTCAGATCTCGCTGCTGTTGCGCCGCCCGCCGGGTCGCGAAGCGTTCCCTGGCGACGTGTTCTATCTCCACTCCCGTTTGCTCGAGCGCAGCGCGCGCGTCAACGAAGAGTATGTCGAGATGGTCACCAAGGGTGCCGTGAAGGGCAAGACCGGATCGCTCACGGGTCTGCCGATCATCGAAACCCAAGCGGGTGACGTGACGGCGTTCGTTCCGACCAACGTGATTTCGATCACCGACGGTCAGATCTTCCTCGAAACCGACCTGTTCAACTCGGGCATTCGTCCGGCGATGAACGCCGGCATTTCGGTGTCGCGCGTCGGTGGTGCCGCTCAGACGGACATCATCAAGCGGCTGGGTGGCGGTATCCGTCTCGCCCTCGCGCAGTACCGCGAACTCGCGGCCTTTGCGCAGTTCGCTTCGGATCTCGACGACGCCACTCGCAAGCAGCTCGAACGCGGCGTACGCGTGACCGAGGTCATGAAGCAGAAGCAGTACGCGCCGATGTCGGTCGCCGAAATGGCTTTGTCGATCTACGCCGTCAACAACGGCTACATGGACAAGGTCGACCGTAGCAAGGTCGTTGCGTTCGAAGCGGCGTTGCAGTCGTTCGCGAACTCTCAGCACAAGGCGTCGCTCGATGCGATCAACGCCGAGCCCGTGCTTAAGAAGCACGAAGGCACGCTGAAGAAAATTTGCGACGACTTCGTAGCCACCGGCTCTTATTGATCGGCTGACAACGCATGCCCGGCACAAAGGAAATACGCAACAAGATCTCGAGTGTGAAGAGCACTCAGAAGATCACCAAGGCGATGGAGATGGTCGCTGCGAGCAAGATGCGCCGCGCCCAGGATCGCATGCGCCTCTCGCGTCCCTATGCCGAGAAGATCCGCAACGTCATCGGTCACTTGAAGAAAGCGAACCCCGACTATAAGCACCCGTATCTGATCGAGCGCGAAGCGCAGTCGATCGGCATCATCGTGGTGTCGAGTGATCGTGGTCTGTGCGGTGCACTCAACACCAACGTCTTCAAAACCACCTTGACGATGATGCGTGAGTGGCAAGGCAAGGGCGCCAAAGTGAATCTTTGCCTACTGGGTAGCAAGGGTGTGGCGTTCTTCCGTCGCCTCGGTGCGCCGGTGCTCGCGAGTGTCACGGGTCTTGGCGATAAGCCGCACGTCCGTGATTTGCTCGGTTCGGTGAAGGTCATGTTGGATGCCTACAAGGATGGCACCATCGATCGACTCTTCATCGTCAACGCCGAGTTCGTCAACACGATGACTCAAAAGCCGACGGTGACGCAATTGCTGCCGGCCGAGACGGTCGATGTCGATGATCTGCAGGATTATTGGGACTACATCTACGAACCGAGCGCGGGCGAACTGCTCGATGGCGTCTTGATGCGCTATATCGAATCGCAAGTTTATCGCGGCGCCGTAGAAAGCGTTGCCTGTGAAATGGCAGCGCGCATGGTCGCCATGAAGGCGGCCTCGGATAACGCAGGCAAACTGATCGGCGATCTGCAACTCGTCTACAACAAGGCGCGTCAGGCGGCGATTACCAAAGAATTGGCGGAAATCGTCGGCGGCGCTGCCGCAGTCTGATTACGCGACTCGAACACGAATACAAGGCACAGGGTACCGACATGGCAACCGGCAAGATTACTCAGATCATCGGCGCGGTCATCGACGTGGAATTTCCGCGTGAATCGATCCCGAAGGTCTACGAGGCACTGAAGCTCAAGGACGTCGATCTCACGCTCGAGGTGCAGCAGCAGCTCGGCGATGGCGTGGTGCGCACCATCGCGATGGGCGCCTCCGAAGGCTTGAAGCGCGGACTCGCCGTCGAATCGACCGGTGCACCGATTTCGGTGCCGGTGGGTAAGGCGACCCTCGGTCGCATCATGGACGTGCTCGGCACGCCGCAGGACAACCGCGGTCCTGTTGCTTCGAAAGAGCACTGGTCGATTCACCGTCCGGCTCCGTCGTACGACGAACAGGCCGGCGGCAGCGATCTGCTTGTCACGGGCATCAAGGTCATCGACTTGCTCGTGCCGTTCGCCAAGGGCGGTAAGGTCGGTTTGTTCGGCGGCGCCGGCGTCGGCAAGACCGTCAACATGCTCGAACTCATCAACAACATCGCCAAGCAGTACAGCGGTTTGTCCGTGTTCGCGGGCGTCGGTGAGCGTACCCGTGAAGGCAACGACTTCTATCACGAGATGGCGGAGTCGGGCGTCATCGACCTCGAGAACCTCGAAAACTCGAAGGTCGCGATGGTGTACGGTCAGATGAACGAGCCGCCGGGTAACCGTCTGCGCGTCGCGCTCACCGGTCTCACCATGGCCGAATACTTCCGTGACGAAGTACGCGAGGACGGCGTGAAGGGCCGCGACGTGCTGTTCTTCGTCGACAACATCTATCGCTACACGCTCGCCGGCACCGAAGTATCGGCGCTGCTCGGTCGTATGCCGTCGGCGGTGGGTTACCAGCCGACGCTGGCCGAAGAAATGGGCGTGTTGCAGGAGCGTATTACCTCGACGAAGACGGGCTCGATCACCTCGATCCAGGCCGTTTACGTTCCGGCAGACGACCTCACCGACCCGTCGCCGGCGACGACCTTCGCTCACCTCGATGCGACCGTCGTGTTGTCGCGTCAGATTGCGGCCCTCGGTATTTATCCGGCGGTGGATCCGCTCGATTCGACCAGTCGTCAGCTCGATCCGCTGATCGTCGGCGAAGAGCACTACTCGGTCGCTCGTGGCGTGCAGGCCGTTCTGCAGCGCTACAAAGAATTGCAGGACATCATCGCGATCCTCGGCATGGACGAGCTCTCGGAAGAGGACAAGCTCACCGTGTTCCGCGCGCGCAAGATCCAGCGCTTCCTGTCGCAGCCGTTTAACGTCGCGAAGGTCTTCACGGGTCAGGACGGCAAGATCGTCCCGCTCAAAGAAACCATCCGCGGCTTTAAGGGCATCCTCTCGGGCGAATACGATCATCTGCCGGAGCAGGCGTTCTACATGGTCGGCTCTATCGACGAAGTCGTCGAGAAAGCCAAGACCCTGCAGTAATCGCGGTTGCAACACGGGTAATCCCACATGGCCGACAACACCATCCATTGCGATATCGTCAGCGCCGAAGGCGAGATCTTCTCCGGAGCGGCGAAGATGGTGTTCGTCCCAGCGTCGCAGGGTGAGATGGGCATCGCGCCCCGTCACGCTCCGCTGCTGACGCTGCTCAAGTCTGGTGAAGTGCGCGTACTGACGCCGGAAGGCGAGGAACAGTCTTTCTTCGTCGGCGGTGGTGCCATCGAGATTCAGCCCAAGAAGGTGACGGTCCTTGCCGACACCGCCTTGCGTGCCCACGATCTCGATGAAGCCCGCGCCATTGAGGCCAAGCAACGCGCTGAAGAATTGCTTGCCAGCAACATCGACAAGGTCTCCGAAGCTGAGGCACTTGCCGAACTCGTTCGCGCAGCCGCTCAGCTGAAGATGATCGCGAAGCTGCGCAAGACCAAAGGCTGATCATGGCCCGAGACTCGAGCAGCGCTCGGTCTGGTTTGCCTCTCTCGATCGTCATTCTGGCTGCAGGCCAGGGCAAGCGGATGAAGTCCGACTTGCCGAAAGTCTTGCAGCCGTTGGCTGGCCGGCCTCTTCTCGGCCACGTGATCTCCACAGCTCAAAGTTTGAATCCTGCTTCAGTTCACGTGGTCTTCGGGCACGGGGGCGATCGCGTTCGCGAAGCCTTCGCTGCAGATTCCGAATTACAGTGGGCGTTGCAGGCTGAGCAACTCGGCACCGGCCACGCCGTGCAGCAAGCACTGCCTGCACTCAACGACGATGCCATTGCGCTCATTCTCTATGGCGATGTGCCGCTGATTCGAGCAGATACGCTCGCGAACTTGCTGGCACTGGCCGGAGAGGGTGCTATGTCCCTGTTGACCGTCATGCTCGACGACCCAACGGGTTACGGCCGCATCGTGCGTGATGCTGACGGCAAGGTGCTACGCATCGTCGAGCAGAAAGATGCGACGGCCGATGAACTTACGATCCGTGAAGGCAACACGGGTGTTATGGCTGTACCCGTCATCCAATTGCGCGCTTGGCTCGCTCGTCTGAAGAACAGCAACGCTCAGGGTGAGTATTACCTCACCGATATCATCGAAATGGCCGTTGCCGATGGTATCGAGGTCAAACCCCTCATTGCGCCGACGATTGCCGAAGTGCTCGGTATCAACGACAAGTTGCAGCTGGCCGAGGTCGAAGCTGAGCACCGACGTCTGCGCGCACGTGAGCTGATGCAGGCGGGTGCCACGCTCGTCGATCCTGCACGGGTCGATGTTCGAGGCTCTCTGTCGATCGGTCGCGATGTCTTAATCGATATCAATGTCGTCTTCGAAGGGCGAGTCACGCTTGGCGATCGAGTACGCATCGGTCCGAATTGCGTACTGCGTGACTGCGATATCGCGGGCGATGCCGTGATCCATCCTCACTGCGTGATCGAGCAAGCGAGCGTCGGTGCCGGGTCACTCATCGGGCCGTTTGCGCGGCTACGACCGGGCGCGAAGCTCGCAGACGATGTCCACATCGGCAACTTCGTCGAGGTCAAAAATTCATCGATGGCAACGGGCGCCAAAGCCAATCATCTTGCCTACGTCGGTGATGCGACCGTCGGCGCGCGGGTGAATATTGGCGCCGGCACCATCGTGGCCAATTACGACGGTGCCAATAAACATCACACCACCATCGGTGATGACGCGCACACCGGATCCAATTCGGTTCTCGTCGCTCCGATCACGATCGGCGAAGGCGCGACCGTCGGTGCGGGTTCGACCGTCACCAAAGACGTGCCGGCGGGCAAGCTCACCGTTGCACGAGCCAAGCAGCTCACCCTCGATGGCTGGAAACGGCCGCAGAAGAAGCGCTGACGCCCAGCGCGATCCACCCACTTCGGGTGATGTATATGCCCCGAGAAAAGGCGCAAAATACGCCTTTATCCAACCGGACTTTGCTACATGTGCGGAATCGTCGGAGCCATTGCTGAGCGCGATATCGTCCCCGTCCTGATCGAGGGCTTGCGTCGGCTCGAATACCGCGGCTACGACTCTGCTGGGGTCGCCGTTCTCGACGGTTCTGGGCATCTCAAGCGGGTGCGCACGGTGGGCAAAGTGCAGATCCTGCAAGATGCCATCGATGCATCACCAACCCATGGCTCGATTGGAATCGCGCACACGCGCTGGGCTACCCATGGTGTGCCGAGCGAACGTAACGCGCATCCGCACATTTCCGAAGACGGCCTCGCCATCGTTCACAACGGCATCATCGAAAACCACGATGAGTTGCGAGCCGAGTTGCGAGCCGCTGGGTACGAGTTCACTTCGGAAACCGACACTGAAGTCATCGCTCATCGTATCCATCATCACATGAAATCCGTCGGTGACCTCTTCAAGGCGGTACGCGCCACCGTGAGCGAACTCGAAGGTGCTTACGCGTTAGCCGTTGTTAGCGAGCGCGACCCCGATCGCGTGATCTTGGCGCGCGAGGGCTGCCCCGTCGTCATCGGCTTGGGTAAGGGCGAAAATTTCGTTGCCTCGGATATCGCCGCACTATTACCAGTCACCCGGAGCTTCCTCTTCCTCGAAGAGGGCGATGTTGCCGAAGTGCGTCGTCAGAGCGTCAAAGTGGTCGATCGCGAAGGCAGCAGTGTCGAACGTAAGCTGCATGTCAGTGAGCTTTCGGCCGATGCG
>CAIVYV010000188.1 GCA_903910215.1 uncultured Pseudomonadota bacterium | reverse complement strand
GCGATGCTCGGGCCTTCGGTGCGCGCACGGACAGCCTTGCCGTAGCCGCTGCCGTCACGCGTGCGTTCCATACGACCGTTGAAGAACACGAGCTTGCCCTTGACCGCACCCGCTGGGAGCGACTGCAGTTCGGGAATATCTTTGACCATCACGACCGGTGCCGTGATGCCTTCGTCGGAGGTGCCGATACTGCCACCGATGGCGAGCGTCACGAACTGCTGAGGGTAGGGCGAGACGGTTTGTGCGCTTGCTTCGCCGCGAATCCAGCGCGGCACGATCACCTCGGGCGTGCGGACATTCACGAAGCCGAGCGACTGCAGCTTCTCGCGCGACCAGTTCACACCGGCAAGATCACCCGTCGTGCCCGCAAAGCGCGGGCCGACCTCGGTGGTCAGCGACTCGAGCAGATGATAAGCCTCATCCGAGGCGAGGGCAGTATCGCGAAGTTGAGCGGCGGCCTTGATGGCCTCGCGCGGCAGCGAGACCGTGGGCGCGGTAGCCGTGCTTACCGTCTTGCCTGCCTCCGCAGCGAACGAGGCGTTTCCTGCGGCGAAAGCGGCGAAGGCCGCGACGCCGATCCCCAAAAAGCGACCGGCGACGCGGCGGTTCATCAGCTGAGCCTCGTACGCAGCGCAGCGACTTCGGCGCGCAACTGGACGGGCGTGCGATCGCCGAATTCATTGAGGTACTGATCCATGTCGACCGCTTCGGCGCGCCACTCTTCGGTATTGACCGAGAGCAGCTGGTCGAGCGCGCTCTGCTCGATCTTGAGTCCCTCGAGGTTGAGGTCGCTCGCACGCGGCAGATTGCCGATCGCCATTTCTTGCGCGTCGGCCTTGCCGGCACAACGGTTGAGGATCCAAGCGAGCACGCGCAGGTTGTCGCCGAAACCCGGCCACAGGAACTTGCCATCGGCATCGCGGCGGAACCAGTTCACGTGATAGATCTTGGGCGGGTGCTTGAGCTTTTTGCCCATGTCGAACCAATGCGCCCAGTAATCGCCGTAGTTGTAGCCCGCGAAAGGTTTCATCGCCATCGGATCGCGACGCAATACGCCGGCCTGACCGATTGCGGCAGCCGTCGTCTCCGAGGCCACCGACGCACCGACGAGCACGCCGTGGTTCCAATCGCGAGCTTCGTAGACGAGCGGCGCCACGCCGCGACGACGGCCACCAAAGATAATCGCCGAGATCGGCACGCCCTTCGGGCTGTCGGCTTGCGGCGAGTAGCAGGGGTTCTGTTTGGCCGACACGGTGAAACGTGAGTTCGGCTGCGCCGCGGGACCATTAGCGGCATCGAAGGGACGACCCTGCCAATCCGTGACCGGCTTGCCGCTCTCGAGGCCTTCCCACCACGGCTGGTTGTCTTCGGTCAGCGCGACGTTCGTGAAGAGCGTGTTGCGCTGGATCATCTCGAAGGCATTGCGGTTGGTCTTGGCATTGGTGCCCGGCACCACGCCGAAGTAACCCGCTTCCGGATTGATCGCATACAGACGACCATCGGGGCCCGGATGCAACCAAGCGATGTCATCGCCGACGGTCGTGACCTTCCAGCCCGGCATCGTCTCAGGCGGAATGAGCATGGCGAGATTCGTCTTGCCGCAAGCGGAGGGGAAAGCCGCAGCGACGTAATGCGTTTCGCCCTGCGGGCTCGTGAGGCCGACGATCAGCATGTGCTCGGCGAGCCAACCTTCGTTGCGCGCCTGATAGCTCGCGATACGAAGCGCATGGCACTTCTTGCCAAGCAACGCATTGCCACCATAGCCGCTGCCGAAGCTCATGATCGAGAGCTCTTCGGGGAAGTGCATGATGAAACGGCGGTTGGGGTCGAGTTCGCCGGTCGAGTGCAGGCCCTTCACGAAGCTACCTTCACGACCAATGCGCTCGAGTGCCGGCCGACCCGCGCGGGTCATCAGCATCATGTTGATGACAACGTAGGCGCTGTCGGTGATCTCGACGCCACAACGCGAATAGGGCGAATCGATCGGGCCCATGCAATACGGCACCACATAGAGCGTGCGACCCTTCATGCAACCTTTGAAGAGCGACTCCATCTTCGCTTTCGCTTCGCCGGGCGCCATCCAGTTGTTGTTCGGACCGGCATCATCCTTGTGCTTGGTGCAGACGAAGGTGAGATGCTCGACGCGGGCAACGTCCGACGGATGCGAGCGCGCGAGGAAACAGTTGGGGTAGTGCTCTTCGTTGAGCTTCATGAGTTCGCCGCTCGCTTGCAGCTCGCTCATGAGTTGTTGGTATTCGGCATCCGAACCATCGCACCAGTGGACGTGTTCGGGTTGGGTGAGCTCGCGAACCGAAGCAACCCAGTCGGCGACGGGTTTGGAAATGTCCGACAGGGGTTTCGCGGTCTCAGCAGCTGTGGCCATCATGGCTCCTTAACGAAGAACGACTAGAGCCGGTAAGTATAACGTCCGGCCCCCCACTCTCGGAAATACGAGCAAAATCAATGCTCGACAGGCGGTGATTCGCGCTGTAGCGTGCCGCCCGCATGCTGGATATCGATGACATTTTAG
>CAIVYV010000187.1 GCA_903910215.1 uncultured Pseudomonadota bacterium | reverse complement strand
ATCGAGAAGCGGATCATCTTGTAGGCTGGAATTTCCGCATCGCCATAGAAGGGATGCGGTTGGCGCTGATACGGCAATTCGTAAACCCGATCCATCTCAGAGGTTGTCAACGGAATCGGTGGTGGATTCAACCATACCTCCACATTGCCGTGACGCTGCACCAAGGCCCGCGCATTACCAGGGTTCGCTTCGAGATGCAGAATGCGCGAGGCATGTGCGTACATGACAGGGTCGCCAACGACCTGCTCAAAGGCCGGCAACCGAATGACGCTGCGTTCGCGATCCGCGTTTTTGACTCTACGAACGAACCGAACCACTTTTTCGCCGGCAGGCGCTTCGCCAGAGCTTGCGCTACCTGCCGGAACCGCTGCCTGCGTAGCCGCCTTGGTTCCACCGTTATCGTCCATCGCGTACGGATCGATTGGCGGATTCAGAGGCCCCGGTGTATCTAGATGAGTCGAATCGATTTCGAGGTAATCATCCGGAATCGACTTTCGGGTAAAGACCGTTCCGCGCAGATCCGTGATATCAGCGATGGACTCGCCCGCTGCCAGACGGTGGGCAATATCGACGATCTGTCGCTCGGCGTTGCCGTACACGAGCAGATCGGCCTTGGCGTCGAGCAGAACTGATCGACGGACCTTCTCTGACCAGTAATCGAAATGCGCAATACGCCGCAGACTTGCCTCGATTCCGCCGATAACGATCGGAACATCAGCGTAAGCCTCGCGGGCACGCTGGGAATAGACGATGACCGATCGATCAGGCCGCTTGCCGCCCTCACCTCCGGGGGTATAGGCGTCGTCGCTTCGAATCCGGCGATCGCTCGTATACCGATTGACCATCGAATCCATGTTTCCGGCGGTGATGCCGAAAAAGAGGTTGGGCTTGCCGAGGACCCGAAATGGATCGGCGCTCTGCCAGTCAGGCTGGGAGATGATTCCGACCCGGAAACCCTGCGCCTCGAGCAGGCGCCCGATGATAGCCATCCCGAAACTCGGGTGGTCGACGTATGCGTCGCCCGTGACCACGATGATGTCGCAACTGTCCCAGCCCAAAGCGTCCATCTCCGCACGACACATGGGCAGGAAGGGCGCCACCCCAAATCGGGAGGCCCAGTACTTGCGGTGGGAAAAGATGTCGGGAGCAGTCTGCATGGGGTGTGCATTAGACCAAAATGTTAGAGTGCGCTGCACCTACTAGTTATGGGACTCGAAAGGATTCAGCCGCCATGACGCCGTCCGAACAGTGGTTGACAGACTGCCGTGCCGCAGGGGTCGACCCACTCGTCATCGAACATACCGCTCGAAATTTTTTGGCCTATCTCGATTATCACTCGAAGCAAGGCACCCGGAGCCTCCCGCTCCTCGACTGGTTTCGTTACTACGCTCTCGAAAACGCTGCCGAACTGTCTGCCGAAACCATCAAGGTCGAGGGCTGCTCGGTCGATGAACGATCGGTGCGCCCACCCAGTGCGGACTACCGCGCCGCCATTTTCGAGCTGCTCCAGAGATATCTCGAAGCACAGTACGCCTCACGCTAACCAGCCGGTAACTTCATGTCTGATCACGATCACGGATCGATCGTCGTTCGCGGCGCTCGTCAGAATAATTTAAAAAATCTCGACATCGAGATACCGACGGGCGAACTCGTGGTCGTCACCGGCGTTTCGGGATCGGGAAAATCCTCGCTGGTGTTCGATACGCTGTACGCGGAAGGCCAGCGACGATATGTAGAAACGTTCTCCCCATACGCGCGTCAATTCCTAGACCGCATGGACAAACCCGCGGTCGATCGTATCGAAGGCATTCCGCCGGCGATCGCCATCGATCAGACAAACCCGGTGCGTACCTCCCGCTCGACCGTCGGAACGATGACGGAGCTGAACGACCATCTGAAGCTTCTGTTTGCTCGCACAGCTGAGCTGTATTGCCAGTGCTGCGGAAGGTCTGTTCGGAAAGATACTGTGGCCAGCATCCACGCTGACCTACGGCATCGTGCCGCCCTACTTGGCGATCCTCGGGTATTGATCTGCTTCGAAATCAAGGTTCCGAAAAACTTCAAAGATGCCGAAGTCATCGCCTTGCTGGAAAAACAAGGCTACACCCGAATACACGCTCGACGAAAAGATATCGTCGAGGTCATACAGGATCGTCTTCGT
>CAIVYV010000186.1 GCA_903910215.1 uncultured Pseudomonadota bacterium | reverse complement strand
TCGTTACCTATGCGCCCGCCCCGGAGATCTCGCTCGCCGGATACGCGGCAGCCCGTACCTCGATCGCGATGATCTCCAAATGGATCCTCGTTCCGGCGCTGTTGCTGGTGATCTGCAGCGGCTTGCTCAGCATGGCAGCAACGCCGGCCTATCAGAACGCGGGCTGGGCGTGGTTCAAAGCCTTGTTGGGGCTCGCCATGTTCGAGGGCACGCTCGTGATCGTCGATGCAGCGGCTCGCAAAACGGCCGAGTTCGCCGCGGCGGCCGCGCAGGCGGGGCAATACGACCCTGCGGCACTCGCCACGCTGGTCGCTCGTGAGCAGAACGGTCTTTGGGCTTTGCTGGGTGTCGCGCTTGCCAACGTGGTAGTCGGCGTGTGGCGGCCACGATTCGCACGGCAGATCAAAGATTGAGTCATTCGGCTGACGGCTATGTTACCGACATAGCCTACACACGCCATCATCATGCGACGCTCGACCCCGGTCGGGCGATCTTGGTCGCCGAACGAGCGGGTCGGTCGCGGCCTGCTATTCAATATGCCTGCGAGCTGGGTTTCGGTCAGGGGCTGAGCCTCGCCATCCACTCGAGTGCGAGTGATACGGAGTGGTGGGGTCTAGACGTCTTGCCCCAGCACGTCGAGTTTGCAAGATCGCTGATCGATGATCCGCGGGCCCGAGAGCGAGTCGTCTGCGCGAACTTTGAGCAGTTCGATTCACGCGATGATTTACCGTGCTTTGACTTCATCGCACTGCACGGAGTCTGGAGTTGGGTTTCAGCGCAGAATCGAGCCCGTATCGCCGCTTTCATCGATCGTCGACTTGCGCCCAATGGCATCGTCTATCTTGGTTACAACGCGCTACCCGGTTGGGGTCCGGTGCTGAGCTTGCGTGAATTGTTAGTCGCAACCGCATCGCAGGCTAATTCAGCACGCCTCGAGGATCGAATCGAAGCGGCATTGAGGTTTGCGGCTCGAGTGGTCGCGTCGAATCCGCGGATTCTCGATTCTCAACCGGCGTTCGAGAGGCAGCTGCGCGAAATTCACTCAAAGAAAAAGTCGTATCTCGCGCACGAGTATTTTAATCGCGATTGGCACCCGATGCATTTCGCACAGGTCGCCGCCGAGTTGGTGCCGCTCGGTTTGAGTTATCTCGGGCAGGCTGATTTTAGCGACAGTTACGATCAGTGGCGTCTAACTGAGGGGCAGAGAGAGCTGTTAGCCACCGTCGACGATTCGCTGCTGCGTGAGACTGCGCGCGACGTGATTCTGGATCGACGTTTTCGTCGTGATTATTGGGTGCGCAGCGAGGCTGCACCGGCAAGCGCCTCGTACAGTCGCCTTGAAACTCGGCTATGGATTCCGCCTGTCCTCAGGTCGGTGGATACGACAACGCCTGCGGAGGTGACGAAGTGGCTGGCGTCGTTGGGTGCGCCGGGGTCGATAGTTACTCGATCGATCGAAACGACGGCGGAGCATGCAGCGCTCGGATATGCGCTCGACCAAGGTTTGGTGGAGCTGGCTCGGGAACCTGCTGTAACCCATGTGAATAGAGCTGGAGTCGCCAAGATCAATCGACGGATACTCGATCGCGTTCCCCACGATTTCGAGATGAGCGTCTTGGCGAGTCATCTGACTGGCAGTGGTGTTGAGCTTGGTTGGTGGACTTTGGCGCTGCTAGCGGCAATGCGCGTCGATGCGCGCGCTGATGAGGTTGTTGGTCGCGTGTTGGCACAGGCGGAACAGCTGGGTATCGCTCTCTCACGCCAGGGCTTCGCGCTCACACCGGAGGAGACGGGGAACGAGCTGCGCGCTCGCCATGCGGCGCTGCTCGCTCAGAGGAACGTCATTAACGGAAGCTTTGCGATTTGAGCAACCGTATCAAATAAGGTGCTTCGGCGAGTTTTGGCACTAAGGCTGGCGCAAGGTGGGTGTTAGCGTGCGACGCGATTGGTTACGTACATCCATTGCCATCTGAGGTAGCGCCATGCAAAACACCGACCCTTGTGTTCAGTCGACGGGAAATTCAGAGAGCTCGCTCGCCGCTCTGGTGCACCTCTCTGGCATTTTCACCTTGTTCGTCGGCCCACTCGTCGTTTATCTCAATCGCGGCAGTCGTGGCGCCGGTACTGATCGAATCCGTGATGCTGCACGAGAAGCCTTGAACTTCCAGATCACTCTGCTGTTGGCATGGGTCGCGACGATCATCAGCTTTGCGATCTTGATCGGGTTTCTGATGGTGCCGATCTTGGGGCTTGTCAGTATCGCCATGCCGGTTTGGGCGGCGGTGGTTGAGTCTCGCGGTGAAGCCTTCCGCTACCCGCTAGTGCCGCGGTGGTTGCGCTGAGTCCGTCAAGCGAGTCAAAACATAGCGCAAGCCACGGCTAGGTAAGTCCGATCGGATTACGATGCGCTCTTCGCCGTGTACCCAAAGATCGTTCATGCCTGCGAGGCGATACCGCTGGGTCACGAAGCGGCCTGCCGGCACGTCGATTGTTTCCTCACCCACGAACTCGACTTGTAGCGGTACCACAGTACCCAAGACAGGCTTGGTGAGGTCGGAGCTGGCCTCCACGCTGTAGAGCGAGATGCTCTGTCGTGGATCTCCCTTCGGGTCGTGCTGTGCCGTGTGCCAACCGTCGGCCGAGACCGGATGTAAACCGATCGAAAACTTCGCCGCTATCGTCGTTTGATTAGTTTGCTGGCCGCTCAAGGGGCCGTTGGATTCGGCCTGTACCGTGTTGTCGTTCACGACGAAGTGCCCGCTGCCCTTGTAACGACCGCCATTCCAATAAAACGCGATGGCCTCAATGGGTCGGAAATTTCGGTCGTTTCGCAGCACAACCGTAAACCAGGCGTTGCGCGTCGTCATATCGCTCGCAATCGAGATCGTGCGCGAGCCATCGGGGTGGACCAGCAGATCGAACTTTTCGCCGCCACGTCGTTCGCCGGAAGTGATGGTTTCGTTTCGATACTCGCCGACCCAATGGCGTACGACGGCGCT
The DNA here is from genome assembly GCA_903910215.1 of uncultured Pseudomonadota bacterium. Lineage (GTDB taxonomy): Bacteria > Pseudomonadota > Gammaproteobacteria > Steroidobacterales > Steroidobacteraceae > UBA964. The sequence continues at coordinate 55 of CAIVYV010000186.1, read as the reverse complement.
GTTGGCCCGCGGATCGTCGTCGGCGAGCGCTACAGGGGGCAGGCCGAACATGAGC
>CAIVYV010000185.1 GCA_903910215.1 uncultured Pseudomonadota bacterium | reverse complement strand
GCAGTGTCAGCTTCATGTTCAAGAAAATGGGTGTGTTCCGCCTCGACCCTGCAGGCATCGATCAAGATGATCTCGAACTTTATTTGATCGATCACGGACTCGAAGAAATGGGCGAGAGCACCGGTGAAAAAGGCGAACCGCAGCTCGTCGTGCGCTGTGCGTTCGAAGACTTCGGCAAGGTTCAACTCGCGCTCGAAGAGCGCAAGATCAACCCGATCTCAGCGGAGCACGAATACATCCCGATGGCGCCAACCGAGTTGCCCGAAGCGCAAGCTGCCGAGGTGTTAGCGCTCGTCGACAAGCTCGAACAAGACGACGATGTGCAGAGCGTGTTCCACACGCTAGGGTAGTCCGTCGCGCTCCTCCGGGGGTGCGTCCTCGCGGCCACCCTCCAGGAAGTCATCGGGCATTTTCTGTAACGCCTCGACCGGCCTTGCAAGGCTCCCTCGCCGCCGCAGCGCCTCGCGCAGCAAGAACTCGATCTCACCATTGACGCTGCGTAAGTCCGCCGCTGCGGCGCGCTCGAGCTCCGCCCAGAGGGCGGGATCGATGCGCATCAGAAAGGCTTTGCGGCTCACGCCGGGGTGACCCTCACCGTCAACCGTAGAGCGTGCCGGTGTTGATGACGGGCTTAGCCTCCGAGTCACCACAGAGCACGACCATCAAGTTGCTCACCATCGCGGCGCGACGTTCAACGTCGAGCTCAACCACACCTTGTCGCGAGAGATCATCGAGCGCCATCTTCACCATCTCGACCGCGCCCTGCACGATCTTGTGGCGCGCAGCGAGCACAGCTTCTGCTTGTTGACGACGCAGCATGGCCTGCGCGATTTCGGGTGCGTACGCGAGATGCGTCAAGCGCGCCTCTTCAACCACGACGCCTGCGCGCTCAAGGCGCTTCTGCAGCTCTTTGCGCAATTCGTCCGATACTTCATCGGCACCGCTACGCAGCGTGGTCTCGTGCGCTTCGCCGTGATCGTAAGCATATTGACTGCCCAAGTGACGCACGGCCGACTCGGACTGCACACGTACGTAATCCTCGAAATCTTCGACATCGAACATCGCCTGTGCCGTGTCCTGCACGCGCCAGACGACGACGGCTGCAATCTCGATTGGGTTGCCGAGCTTGTCGTTGACCTTCAAGCGATCGCCGTTGAGATTGCGCGAGCGTAGCGAGACCTTCAGGCGCGGGTTTTTCTTGTTGGTGGTCGACACCGCCGACTCACCCTTGCCGACCGTGGTGAGGGAGGTCGACGAGGGACCATTCGAGTAGAAAGGGTTGCCCCAGTGGAAGCCCTCGGTACGCACGGTGCCCTTGTAATCGCCGAACAGGACGAGCACGCGCGACTCGTTCGGTTGCAAGGTGAAGAAGCCGAAGCAGCCGGCCAGTGCGAGCAGCACCAACACGATGCCAAGCCCCACCACTACGGGCGCGTTGTTGACGGCGCCAAGCGGCATCGCCGCCACGCCGAGCACGAGCGACAAGGTCACGGGAATCAACATCACCCAGCCGTTCTGGACGCGCATCTCGCGCTCGCGGCTGGCGGTACGGGGTTCATTCGACATGGACACTCCTCCGTCGGGGTGGACTGGGACCCGACGAAGGCGATATTAGAGTGATATCACTTTGATGTCAAAACGGGGCCAGCGAATAGCTCGTACTGCGCCCTCCTCCAACATCACGGACCAAGATGCCGCGCTCCAGGAGGTCGGTGATATCGCGCAGCGCCGTATCCGGCGAAGACTTGGTGATCGCGGCCCACTTTGATGAAGTGAGCTTGCCCTCGAAACCATCGAGCAGGCGGGTGAGCATGGTGCGCTGACGCGCGTTAAGCGGCTGATCTTTTATCGCTTGCCAGAAGCGTGCTTTGGCCATCACATCTGACAGCGTCGATTCCGCTCTCTCGATGGCCGCCTCTAGGCAGGTGAGAAACCACGACAACCATCTCGTGATATCGAGATCCGACTTTTGGGTCGTCTCTAAAATTTCGTAATACCCCTCTCGCTCGGCGCGAATCGTGGCCGACATACTGTAGAAACGCTGAGGGCTAACCTCGGATCGCGCCAGCGCCATATCGGCAACCGCCCGTGCGATGCGCCCATTGCCGTCCTCGAAGGGATGAATCGTGACAAACCAGAGGTGGGAAATGGCGGCTTTCAAAACCAGGTCCAGCATCGGTCCATGTTCGAACCACTCGAGAAAAGCCTGCATTTCCGACGGAAGCCTCTCCGCTTCGGGCGCCTCGAAATGCACGCGCTCTCTACCAATCGGGCCGGAGACCACTTGCATCGGTCCACTAGATCCGTCACGCCACGCACCCACGATGATTTTGCTCATACCGCTACGCCCAGTTGGAAAGAGCGCAGCATGCCAAGCAAACAAACGCTCCTCGGTCAGTGGCACGGCATATCTTTGAGTCGCATCGAGCATCATCTCGACAACACCATCGACATGGCGATCGGCGGGCGTCAATGCACCGATATCAAGACCCAAGCGGCGCGCGATCGATGATCGAACTTGCTCACGGTCGAGGTGTTCGCCCTCGATTTCACTGGTCTTGAGAACATCGTCCGTCAGCGTGGCGAGCATCGCCTCGGCGCGTAGGGAGAATCCCAACGACTCCATACGTCCGACCAACCGCCCCTGTCGATGTCGGACCTCGGCCAATTGCGGAGCAAGCGCGGCGACATCCCAGCGAAACGCTGGCCAGTCAGCCTGTTCGTGGATATAGCGCCTTAATCTCCGCATGATTAGCGGAGATTGTGCAGGGGAATCGCCGCAGTGGCAACGGTGCCCACGCGGCGGCGCCGGGCGCCCTGATTGACGAAGTAGTCATCGGCGGGATGCTAATCCGGGACTGAAGCCGGAGCGACCCTCAAGAACTGGCGCGCCCGAAGAGATTCGAACTCCTGACCTCATGGTTCGTAGCCATGCGCTCTATCCAACTGAGCTACGGGCGCGTCGAGGGGCGCGGATTATACACAGCCGCGGCCCGGCGGGGGAACAGCGGCTAGTACGACCTCGGCAGCCCGAGCACGTGCTCGGCCACGTAAGACAGGATGAGGTTGGTCGAGATCGGGGCCACCTGATAAAGCCGGGTCTCACGGAACTTGCGCTCCACGTCGTACTCGCAGGCGAAGCCGAAGCCGCCGTGGGTCTGAAGACACGCATTGGCCGCTTCCCAAGAGGCTTTCGCCGCGAGGTACTTGGCCATATTGGCTTCGGCACCGCAGGGCTTACGCGCATCGTAGAGCTCGCAGGCCCGAAAGCGCATGAGACTCGCCGCCTCCACTTCGATGTGTGACTCGGCGAGCGGGAACTGTACGCCCTGGTTCTGGCCGATCGGTCGGTCGAAGACCACGCGATCTTTCGCATAGCGACTCGCGCGCTCAACGAACCAACGTCCGTCCCCGATGCACTCGGCCGCGATCAGCACGCGCTCGGCATTGAGCCCATCGAGAATGTATTTGAAACCTTTACCCTCTTCGCCGATCAGATTCTCGGCGGGCACTTCGAGACCATCAAAGAAAAGCTCATTGGTCTCGTGATTCACCATGTTGTCGATCGGCCGTAAATTCAGGCCTTTTCCGACTGCATCGCGCAGATCGACCATGAACACCGAGAGCCCGTCGGACTTCTTCTTGACCTCCGCGAGCGGCGTCGTGCGAGCCAAGAGCAACATCAACTCTGAGTGCCGCACGCGCGAGGTCCACACCTTCTGACCGTTGATGATGTAGCGATCACCCTTGCGAACCGCGGTCGTCTTCAACTTCGTGGTATCGGTGCCCGTCGTGGGTTCCGTGACCGCCATCGACTGCAGGCGCAACTCACCGCTCGCAATCTTCGGAAGATAAAACTCGCGCTGCTGCTGACTACCGTGCCGAACGAGCACGTTCATCACGTACATCTGGCCATGGCAGGCGCCCGAGTTGCCGCCTGAGCGGTTGATCTCTTCCATGATCACCGAGGCCTCGGCGAGCGAGAGCCCCGACCCACCGAACTCCTGCGGGATCAAGGCCGCGAGCCAGCCCGCCTCCGTGAGCGCGCGGACGAACTCTTCGGGATAGCCCCGCTCGAGGTCGATCTTGCGGAAATACTCGTCAGGAAACTGGGCGCAGAGCGCGCGGACGGCGCTGCGGATCTCTTCGTAACTGTCGTCGATATTCATGGCATCGCGATGCTACCCCAGCCGAGGGTCCCACTGCCTTTTGTCGCAATTTTCATTCTTATGGCTTTCAAGGCCCTAAATGTGGATTTTCGTTCCATTTTCCCTATAGGATCGCCATTAAATGCAAATAACGACGGAAAATGGCTCTGGTGCTTCCGATCTATACGGCCTCGACGGGCCGGGGGTTTGGGACAGCCATCGTGCCTTCGAGGCCCTTAAGGCCTCGGGGCAGGCCGCCACCAAGCGCACGGCCGAGCGTCGCTTGCATGAGCTCGGGCTGTTACCCGCCGAGCTCGATCTTGCGTCGCTGCGCAACGCCGAAGGCGAATCCGTTAACACCGTCATCGCAGAGCATGCGCTCGAGTGGGTGCG
>CAIVYV010000184.1 GCA_903910215.1 uncultured Pseudomonadota bacterium | reverse complement strand
GCGAGTTGCTGCTGGAGGGCGAAAAGCGTCTCCCCGCCGCTCTCGCCTCAGAGCCCGAGCTTCAAGCCGAAGTGCTGCTGTCGATCGCCAACGTCTGGGCAAGGTTTGGCGATGTCGAGAGAGCACTGAGTGCAACGCAAAGCAGAAGAAATCAGCTGCTCACATTGAATTCGGAACCGGAAGTAGTGCAGTCGTTGATCGACGAAGCATCCTTGCATATGAGTGGTTCGAACTATGAGCGCGCTCAGGAACTAATCAACGAAGCAAAAAGTCGCTCCAACGGCTTATCCCTTCCGGAAAAAACCCTATCCGATCTGCAATGGAGTTTAGGCTGGTTGGAAATGATACGAGGTGACGTGGTTGCCGCAGAAAATTCCTTTTCGAAAGCCAAGAAATTTGCGGCGTCACGACAGGACGAAACAAGAATTTCTCGGGCCTTATATGGTCAATTGCAAGTAGCAGTATTTCGAAAAAATAGTTCTAGCGTCTCGCGGTTATTTGACGAATACGAAAACTTTCTTTCTAGGGCGTCTTTGCCTCGGCCGGAGAAGATGCGCCGCCAATTCGAGTTAGTGACAGCACTTTATGCAATGGGCGGCTATCGAAAGGGCTGGAAGTTAATGCAAGAGGTGCTGCGAGAATCTTCGCAGATATATGGTGAGTTCTCTGTCTCGCAAGAGACGATCCAGCTGTATTGGATAAACTGGGCTATTCGATTGAACGAAATCGATGCTGCAAAAAAATGGATTCTACAAAGGGAAAGCAGTCTTGGCGCTAGAGTCGGGGACTCGAAAAGGCAGCTTGACTGGATAATTGCCAAAGCGCGAGTGCATGTGCTCAGCGGCGACTTTGACTTTGCCCGTCGTATTTTGGATACCGAGGTTTTTCTCGAGAGAACCAACTCCTCGTTGGAGAAGCTGTCGGTCATTTTGGCTGGCGCAGAGCTGCAGATGCTGAGTGGCAACCATAAGTCGGCAATCAGATTCCTCGATGATTCGTTAGCCGCTAATTCGGAGTTGAGTCAGATTCCGCAGGTCAAATATTACAATGAGTTCTATCGAGGTGTCTCACACCTCCACCTAGGCGACCACCAAAGCGCGGGAGTGGCGTTGCGCGCAGCATCGGGATTAGCTGAAGAGATTTTCGGGCGGGACCACCCCCGATTTGCAACAGTCGGCCTTCATCTAACGTTATTCGAGATGCTTAGTGTGGATGACCGTAGCGATTTAGTTAAGGTTGAAAAGATCGCGAGGCAAACGAAGTCTGTTCTTGATGAGGCATACCCTAGTGATCACCCGTACCCGGAATACGCGACCCAGATAGTGAAATGCGCTGAATCTACATCTAAACGGCAAAACAGGTGCTTGAATGCTCTTTTGATACGTGATTTCCCGTTTAACCTGTAAGTTTCCCATGGGTTTATCCGATCTTGTCCTCATTGCGCGATCTTTCCCGTAGTCAATTTGCGGCGCGTAGGGCGTCGTTTTTCAAAAAATGAAAGGGGAACTGACATGAGCAATGTGCGAAATGCAACCAAGAAGGGAGGGCTGTTGATGGCGATGGCGGCCCTTATTGTTTCCGCCTCGACGGTGGCAGGGGCCGGAGAGCGAAGTGTCGCCGGTGAAGCCAAGGCTAGCGAGTCAAGACTCGTCGTCGTGATGATAGATATTCCGTTTATGGGATTTGGAAGTCGGCGACTCGTGCGTTTACCCGTCGTCTTTCCTGTGCCTATTCTTTAAGCCCAACCGATGTATCCTCTGCCCACCAGCCTTCGGTGGGCAGAGGAGTTTTGATGAATATCGAGAATCACGGTCGCGATGCGGCGAATGGCGCTTTGGAGTTGATTGCATCGCGCAGTTCCGTAAAAAAGTTTGCTGAGCAGGCCCCATCCAGGGCGCAAATAGAGACCTTGTTGGCTGCGGCCACGCGTGCGCCGGATCATGGTCGGCTTGCGCCGTGGCGATTTGCGGTATTGCAGGGTCCGGCTCGAGACATCCTTTCGAAAGCAATGCAGGCGGCGTTCGGCGAACGTAATCCAACTGCGGACGCCGAGGCTGTAGAGCGCGAAGGCTCGAAGGCATTTCGATCGCCGGTGCTGATCGTTGTATCAGCGGTCACTCAAGAACACCCTAAAGTGCCTGAGGTTGAGCAGCTCGTAGCGGTCGGAGCGGCTATTCAGAACTTGTGGACGGCCGCGCAGGCCTTAGGGCTTGGGTGCGCGTGGAAGACGGGATCTCACGCATACAGTGATCATGTGCTGCAGGCGCTCGGCTGCGCAGCCAACGAGAAAATCATCGGCTTCGTGCACGTGGGTGTACCCGTGATGCTCGCGCCCGTGCGACCCGCTGAGTACGCTGACAAGACGCGTTGGTTGTGATCTGTGCCCGCGCGGAGTGCGCATTACACGGTAATCGGTTCTGATTCGCGCTCTCAATATTGTGTCGATGTATTTCGTCGGTAGCGTATGCCCTTCGGGGGCGGCGCTAACCGTGGGAGAGTCGCATGAGAGCCTTTATTGGGATTGTGGCGGGGGTATCGATGTCCTTGTTGTGCGCCGGAGGTGTCGGCGCGCAAACGATTCCGGGTACGGGGTACCGCGCTGGAGCTGGTAGCGGTCCGATCTCTGGGGCTGCAGGCGGTGGCTCAGTGGTCGGGGCCGAAGGGTTGGAGCGATGCGACGCTCCGCTTGGCCTGATCGCAGTGGCGGATCCAAGGGACGAGATGATCCGCGTGTTGTGGAGTTACCGGCTGCAGTCGCCCGTGCAGGTGATTCGCTTGATGGTGCAACAGTCCAACTGCTTCACCGTCGTCGAGCGCGGCGTTGGTGCCGAGTACATCCTGCGCGAGCAATCGCTGCGTCGTGCGAGCGAGTCTGGACAGACTGATACGTCCAGATTAATTGCCGCCGACTATGTTTTGACGCCCTCGGTGGTGTTTGCCGAGGATAACGCGGGCGGGTTACGTGGCGATTTGGACGGCTGGCTGGATCGCTCGAGCCGATTGTGGGGCCGCGTGACCGGTGGAGTACGGTTCAAAGAGGCGCAGACCAGTATGTTGCTTGCCGATGCCCGAACGGGCATCCAGGTTGCGGCGGCAGAGGGTAGTACTCGCAAGGCGGATTTGAACCTGACCGGTCGCATGTTCAGTCGTGGCACCTACGGCTCCCTCGGTGGCTACGGCGATACTAACGAGGGCAAGATCGTGGCGGCGGCGCTGCTCGACAACTACAACAAGATCGTTCGAGTCGTACGCTCCATGTCACCGATGCATCGATCGGGTGCTGTGACACCCGCCGTGTCGCCCGCGGCTGTGAGTGCCGTGAACGCGGGCGCCGGAGTCGCATCCGCCACGGGTGCAGGCATCGTCGATGTGGGAGATGTCGTCCGACCGCGGATCGCCAACATCCGCTTATTCAAATGGCCCGATGTCTCGGCCGACATCATCGCGACGCTCGGTCGTGCCGACGAGCTGGTCGTGACGGCGACTAACCGCAACGGTTTCGTTGCTGTGCGCGGCGCGCGCAGCTACGGCTGGGTGGAGCGAGAGCTAGTTGCGCGTTCGCCTTAACTCAACTCGCTAGCGCTCACGAGGAAACCATTCTCGTCAGCGTAAAGCCAGTCACCCGGACGGAAGGTTACACCGGCGAACCGGACCACGATGCCGCGTTCGCCGGTTCCGTGCTGCTGTGGCCGCGTCGGACACACGTTCAGTGCACGGGCGGCGAGGGGCATCTGAGCGAGCATCTCGACATCACGCACGGCGCCGTTGATGATGATGCCGGCCCAGCCGTTTTCGACGAGCAGGGCGCCAAGCTTGTCGCCGAACAGTGCTCGACGCAGCGAGCCGCCGCCATCGACCACCATAACCCTGCCCTGGCCAGAGGTGGCTAACGTTTGCTTGAGCAGCAGGTTGTCTTCATGACACTTGATGGTATCGATACGACCGTGGAATCGACGCAGCGAGCCGTAGTCCCGGAATCGGGACTCGCCGGTCTGAACTGCGTCGGGATAGTCGTCGGAAAGGTCGCAGATGCTTCGAATCATGGTGAGAGTCCCGGTTCTGTGGTATCCCTTGCGCGCTCGATTATGCAGCAAT
>CAIVYV010000183.1 GCA_903910215.1 uncultured Pseudomonadota bacterium | reverse complement strand
TCACGTGTCGTCGCTTCGACGCTGTGGGACTACGACCACGGCAAGATGAAACAGCTCAACGAAAAGATTTACGGCAAGAAGCTCGCCGACGAGTTCGACTCGCACTATCAACACAGCCTCAAAGAAGACTGGTTCCCGCAGTACGGCAAGAACGGCTGGAAGATGGGCATCTTCGCGGGCGAGAACGGCGCCAACTGGCGTGCCTCAGGTAATCGCTGGCGCACCGAAGCCTTCGAAAAGCTCGAGATGATCGTGGCGCTGGTGCCGGATGCCGGTATCACTATGCATCACGCCGATATCGTGCTGCCGATCGCGCATCATTACGAACGCGCCGACATCATGCTGCAGTCGCGCCACCCGTACGTGCAAGTACTCGATCGAGCGGTGAAGCCCTTGGGCGAAGCCGTGGACGACTTCGAAGCGCTGCGGCGCGTTTCGGCCGCGATCAGTGCCATCGCGCGCGAAAAAGGCACCCCCGCCATCAAAGACGACGTCGATGGTCGCACCTTCCGCCGCGACCTCAAGCGGACGCTCGAGCTCTACACGATGGATGGCGCGATTCGCGACTCGCGTGACATCGTGCAATTCATCATCAACGCAACGCCCGGCATTCCGAAGATGAGCTTTGCGGAATTGGCCGCCAAAGGCATCGTGCGCGTGGATGAATCACGCGGCAGCACAGTCTGGGATTCGGATGAAAGCCCGTTCCATGCCGACATCGCCGAGTCGGTACACGAAAAACGTCCATACGAAACGCTCACTGGTCGACAGCAGTTCTACATCGATCACGAGTGGTTCCTGAAGTTCGACGAGGCGCTGCCGGTCTATCACCCGCCGCTGAAGCAGAAAGGCTATCCGCTGCAAATGACCATGGGGCATGCTCGTCACGGCATCCATAGCATGTGGCGCGATGACTCTTTCCTCGTATCGCTGCAACGCGGCGAACCGGATATCTATGTGAACCCGGACGACGCTGCCGCCCGCAAGGTACGCGATGGCGATCTCATCGAGGTGTTCAACGACGGCGGCAGCTTCATCTGCATGGCGCACTTGTCGGCCGGCATCATGCCGGGAACGCTTTATATGTATCACGGTTGGGATCCGACCATGTTCCGCGGCCGACAAAACTTCGCGGCCGTGATCCCGACGGCGGGCCTCGTCAAACCCACCTCCGTCGCCGGCGACTATGGCCATCTCGGCTATCGAGTGCTGGCTTATGCACCGAATCAGACTTACCGCGATTTCACCTGCGAATTCAAACTGCACTCACGCGGTAAAGTGACTGCGGCTAAAGCGCGTATCGCTTGAGTGATCAATGAACGCCGCCCTCAACACTGACGCCGTTGCCGATGCCAAGCTCATCGCCTTGGCGCGCGCGGAGATGTACTCAGGCCTCTCACGCCTGCTGGCCTCGCCCGAGCAGGCGACCGCGAAAGCCTGGCTCGATCACGTGGCGATCGTCGAGCGTCTCTTGATAGCCGATGAGGCCTTGTCGATGGAGGGCAGCCGAATCGCCGAACTTTTCGCCCTCTCTCAAGCAGCGAATCTCGAGCACAGCGCCGAAGACATCGCGGCTCTGGTTGGCGCGAGCTACGGAGCGCTGTTCGAGGTCGGCGATCGCGGACCGCCGCTCGCGATCCGCGAAGAACTGACACCGGGCGCCAATGCAGCAGCCAAAGAAGAGGTGGCGCGTTTTTACGAGCACTTCGGTTATCGCCTGGGCGACGATTATGCTTGGCGCCCCGATCACCTCTCCGTACTGATGGAATTCATGCACTTTTTGAGCTGGCATGAGTCGCAAAGCGCGGATGCCGCATTGATCGCCGGACTGCGCGCCGCTCAACGGGATTTCTGCCAGCGGCATCTCGCCTGGTGGGTGGGCGACCTTGCCGATAACGTCGCTACTCGAAGTGATGCACATCCGTTGCTGCAAGCGAGCTTGCGGGCAACCAAAGATTTCATTGCAGTCGAACTACAGAGCTTGGGGGATTGAACTCGATGGGCCGCCAGATATCGATGGTGATGGATCTGAATAAATGCATCGGCTGCCAAAGCTGCACCGTAGCATGCAAGACGCTTTGGACCAGCGGCGAAGGGATGGAGAACATCCTGTTCAACAACGTCGAAACCAAACCCGGCCCTGGCTATCCCAAGAATTGGGAACAGGTGAACGGCGGGTTCCGTAACGG
>CAIVYV010000182.1 GCA_903910215.1 uncultured Pseudomonadota bacterium | reverse complement strand
GGTATTCACGAGCGCACCTGGTTGATGTCGAGCAGCGATAGCGTGCGATCGAACAAGTACCCGAGCGAGGTGTCATGACTCACGAAGAGCAACGTGCTGCCTTGGGATCGGCATTCGCTCATGAGCAGGGAGAGAAAATCCTCGCGCGAATCATGATCAAGTGCCGAGGTGGGTTCGTCGGCCACGATGATGCCCGGTGAGCCGAGCAGTGCGCGCGCTGCGGCGACGCGTTGCTGCTGGCCGATCGATAGTTCCGTCACCGGGCGCCGCAGCAGATCGTCGGAGCCGAGCCCGATGGCGGCCAACAAACGTCGCGCCTCGCTGATCGGGTCGCCGCCCGCGATGCGTGCCGCTCGTGCCGTGGAGAATTGCAGTGGCAACATTACGTTCTCGAGCACGCCGAGATAGGGCAGCAGATTGAACATCTGGAAGATGAAGCCGATGTTATCGCCGCGAAAACGATCACGCGCCGCGCCTGAGAGAGGGGCAAGATCGGTCCCGAGTACCCGCACCGTGCCGCTCTGCGGCGCGAGCACGCCACCCAACAGACCGAGCAGGGTGCTCTTGCCGCTACCGCTCGGGCCTTTGAGAAAGACGCGTTCGCCGCGGGCAATGTCGAGCTGCGGTATGTCGATGGTCAACGGCTTGCCGGGCCACGCATAGCGCAGGTCGCGGGCCTCGATGGCCAGCTTGGCGAGATCAGCTTGCATCACGCTACTGTAGCGTGATGCGACGGGCTCCGCCTTGCAGGGTGATCTGGCGCTGAGCCGATGCGGTGATCAGGTTCACTTCGACTTTCTCGACTTCTTTCAGTTTGTCGAGTGCGCTGAACTCGGCCCACGCCAGTGCCGCCGGGTTGCTGCAGCGAAAATCGAACCGCGCTCGGTAGTCGGCGTGACCGGGCCCGAGCTTCGGCGCTTTGTAGTCGACCTTCTCCAAGCGGCAGCCGGCATTGCGAGGAACGGCGAGGATATTCTTGCCGCTCTGCAACCAAGTGTCGGCCGCGGCACTCGCCGATTTTTGCTCCGGTGTCTTCGGCACACTCTCGAAGCCCAGCACGTGGATTGCGGGTGTGTCGAGTTGAGCCGATAGCAAGCCGCCCTCGAGTGCCAAGTTCAGCGTGACGATTCCGTGCACGTGCTTGGCTTGGGACTGCATGCCATCGTGATCGTGGTCATGATCATGATCATGGTCATGCTGATGCTGATCGTCATGGCTGTGTTTCTGTTGGGCGACGGCCACGGGCGAGAACAGCATCAGAGACGCCATCAGGACGGATGACAAGACGGCGAAAGACAACACGGTAAAAGATCGACGAGCGGACATCGCGACTCTCCTGATCAAAATTCGATACGGACTCCGGCGCTCAGCGCGCGCCCTGCCAGCGGCGCCACGTCTTTCAATGGCGAAGCATGTCGACGAGCGTCTTCGTCGAGTAGGTTCTGGCCGCGCAGGAACCACAGCATAGTCGCAGCGCCTGCCCCGTGGCGATAGCTGTGGCGATAAGCGATATCCGCTGCCAGCAGGGTATAGCCATCGGTGCGCAGTTCGTTGTCGGCGAGGCGGGTTTGCGCGTCGTGCCAGAGTGATTCGAGACCCACTCGCCAAGGGCCGCGACTCCAATTCAGTTCACCCCCGACGCGCAGCGGCGGTATCTGCGGCAGCGCACCACCCTCGGCATCGCGTGCGCGGACGACGTCGCCGAACAATCGCAGGCCGAGGCTACCCCGGGCGACTTGGGCGAGTTCTCGGATCGACCACTCGGCTTCGATGCCGTGGAAGCGAGCGTCGGTGGCTTGGTATTCGACCTCACGCAGACCCTCGTCGTGTCCGTGCTCCCCTTCGTGATCGTGATCTGAGTGGTCTTCCTCTACGCCGAGCGGCGCCGCGAAGATGTAGTCACGATAGTCGCTAACGAAGATACTGATCTTGCTTTGCCAACGATCATCGGCGTCGTTGTAGCGCCAGGCGAGATCAGCCGTGCGAGCGGTTTCGATGCCGAGATCCGCATTACCGATTTCGTAACGTTGCAACGCCAGATGTTCGCCGTCGGCATAGAGCTCAGTGGCGGTCGGATGTCGCTGTGTGCGTGTTAGTTGCACGCTCCAACGCGTGCTCGGCGAAACCGTCCAAACGGTGCCCAGTGAGG
>CAIVYV010000181.1 GCA_903910215.1 uncultured Pseudomonadota bacterium | reverse complement strand
CGGTGCTGCCGGCGGGGTTGAATCTGCCGAGGCTGAGACCATCGAGATGCGCGAAGGCGAGTCGATGGAGGAGTTCAAATCGCGGCTTAAGGCGCGACTCAAACCGAAGAAGAAGGCGGGCATCTCCGCAGAGATGCTCGATACCGCCAACAGTTACGACGACAAGGTGACGGTCGTTCGCATGATGGTGGAGCAGGATGCCAAGCGCGTGGCGCTAGTGCTCAAGAATCTTATCACTCGCGATCTGAGCTGACGCGGAGACGATCATGGCTGAAGCAATGGCATTGGCAACCGCGCCGGGCGGGCCGGATCCGGAACAGGTGGCGGCCGAAGTCGCAGCGCTCTCTAATACGCAGCGTGCAGCGGTGATGCTCATGCTGCTCGGTGAAGAGGAAGCCGCGAGCGTGATCCGTCACCTGGCGCCCAAAGAAGTACAACACCTAAGTTCCGCCATGTTGTCAGTCGCTGACTTATCTCAGGAAGCGGTCAGTGCGGTGCTCGATGGATTCATCGCGACCATCAAGAAGCAAACGAACATCGGCGGCGGCATCGACTATCTCGAGAATGTGCTGCGGGCTGCGATTGGCGAAGATAAGGCCAGCAGCGTGCTCAGTCGCATCATGCCGGCCTCGGCGAATCGCGGTCTCGAAGTGCTACAGTGGATGGATGCTCGCTCGATTGCCGAGATGATCGCTGCCGAACATCCGCAGATCATCGCTATCGTTCTCTCGTTTCTCGACTATGACGTGGCTGCCGACGTCATGCGGTTTCTCCCTGAGACCTTGCGTCCGGAGGCGCTCTCCCGTGTCGCGTCGCTCGAAACCATCCAGCCGACGGCGATGGCTGAGCTCGAAGCGATCATGAAACAGCAGTTCTCTTCAAACTCGTCGTTGAAGTCTTCGAGTGTGGGCGGTGTAAAAGCGGCCGCCAAGATCATGAACTACGTCAAGACGGACATCGAGCAATCGATGATGAAGCGACTCGGCGAGAAAGATGCCGATCTTGCGCAGCGCATTCAGGACAACATGTTCGCTTTCGAGAATCTCTCGGGTTGCGACAATCGCAGTATCCAAACGCTCATGCGCAATGTGCCGAGCGAGCAGCTTATGGTGGCCCTCAAGGGTGCCGACGATCTTGTCAAAGACAAGTTCCTTTCGAATATGTCGGCGCGTGCTCGGGATATGTTCGTCGACGAAATGGAAGGTCGCGGTCCGTTGCGTTTGTCGGAAGTGGAAGAGGCTCAAAAGCAGATTCTGCGTACAGCACGTCGACTCTCCGATGCCGGCGAGATGATGCTCTCCGGTCGCGGCGCCGACTACGTATAAGGACGAAGCGACATGTTCAAGGCGGCAACGCCGTTCGTCGCTTCCGAGGCTTTGCGACGACGGGACAACGACGGTTCGGCTTCATTCGCCGCACGGCATTTCGCTATTCGCCGCGCGGGATTCTTGTTGCGCGAGCATGCCAAGCAAATGGCGACGCCGGCGCAGTTCGCCGATGATCTTGCGATCATCACGCCCGCGGACGATATCCCGGAGTTACTGATCGAGCCGATCGACGCTGTTTCGACGGAAGAGCTGGTTGACCTGATGCCGATTGGATCCGGTCCGAGCGAAGAAGAGATCGAAGCCAGGATCGCTGAGGCCGAGCAACGCGGTCGTAATGCCGCGCTCGTCGAAATGGCATCCGCTCTCGATGCCGCCATGCTGGCCCTCGATGCAGCGGCACGAGAGCTATCCGAAAAGCAGGCTGCGCTCGAGCGAGAGATGGTGGTGCCACTTGCGCGCGCGAGTCTCGATATCGGCGCTCAGATCGCAAGGCAAAACCTGCAGAGTGAAGAAGGCCTTGCTCGTTATCTGCAAGTTGTGCAGGCGTCGCTGAACGACGCGCTCGATTCGAGCCTCGATGAAGGCCAAACGATTTTGGCGCGCTTGCATCCTGAGGATGTCGCTCTGCTAGAGCGTGCCAACGAGCGCCCGGCGCATATCCGCTTGCAGTCGGATCCTTTGGTTGCGCGCGGCGGTGTGATTCTCGGCGCGGGTGACAAGGTGATCGATGATCGTTTCGAGAATCGTGTGCGTGAGGTGCGCGAGGCGGCTTTGGCCGCTGCCGCCGAGGTCATGCGGGACGCATCATGAGTTCCGGCTCTTTGCTTGAGACGTTGCAGCATCGGCTCTCGAGCACAGAGATTTCAGCTCCCTCCGTTCGTGGCGTGCTGACGCGAGTCACCGGCATGATTTTGTCTGCCCGAGGTGTGCGAGCACCGCTAGGAGCTTACTGCGAGGTGATGGCTGAGCAAGGCGAGGGGATCGTCTGCGAGGTTGTCGGCTTTCGCGATGGCGAAGTCATGTTGATGCCGCTCTCTGCTGTGCAAGGCTTGTTGCCGGGAACCGCCGTTCGCGTGCTGACTTTGACAGCTCGAGTGGGTGTGGGCGCCGGTCTGCTAGGGCGCGTTGTGGATGGACTCGGCGAGCCGCTCGATGGCGGTCCGGCCATCGTCCCGGACGTATTCGTCCCGCTGCGGGGTGAGCGAAAGAATCCGCTACATCGCGCCGCCATTACGGCGCCACTCGATGTCGGCGTTCGTGCGATTAATACCTTTCTCACCGTGGGTCGTGGCCAAAGAATTGGGCTGATCGCCGGCAGTGGTGTCGGCAAGAGCATGCTGCTAGGCATGATGACCCGCTTCACGGAGGCCGATGTCATCGTCATCGGTATGATCGGTGAGCGTGGGCGTGAAGTGCTCGACTTCGTGCATGAGACCTTAGGCGAAGAGGGCTTGAAGCGTTCCGTCGTGATCGCCGCTCCTGGTGATCGCTCACCGGTCGTCAGGCTTCGGGCCACGCATTACAGCTGCGCTGTTGCCGAGTACTTTCGCGATCAAGGCAAAAATGTTCTGCTGTTGATGGATTCCTTGACCCGTGTAGCGCATGCGCAGCGTGAAGTGGGTCTTGCTGTCGGCGAGCCGCCGACGACCAAGGGCTATACGCCATCGGTATTTTTTCTGATTAACGAGCTCGTCGAGCGAGCCGGTAACGTCAGTGCAGCGGGCAGCATCACCGGTATCTATACGATTCTTGCCGAGGGCGACGACGCGAACGATCCGATCGTCGATGGTGCTCGCGCTATTCTGGACGGGCACGTGTTGCTATCGCGCGAAATTGCAGCGATGGGTCAGTATCCCGCTATCGATATCAGTGTCTCGGTATCGCGACTGGCGACGAAGTTGATCTCGAGTGAGCGCCGCGCGCTCGTCACCAAATTTCGCAGACTCCTCGCCACATACGAAGAGAACAAGGATCTTGTGGCCGTGGGTGCGTATCGACAGGGCACCAATCCTGAACTCGATGAGGCTCTGCAGCGACGCGCGGTGTTTCGTGAATTTCTCTCTCAAGATGCGGAACAATCTGTATCGCTTGAGCAAGGGTTTCAGCAATTGCAGTCGGTGCTTGGGTGAGTGATCGGGCAGCGAGGCGCGCGCAGCGCTTGCAGCGCGTAGCGCGAATCGGCGATGCCGTAGCCAAAGCGTCCGAGGCCATCGTGGCTCAGCGCCGTGGTGAGCTCGCCGTCCAAGAGGATCGACTGCAGGTCGTCGAAAATTATTGTCGTGACTATGCCGAATCGACCCGTCGGCAAGAGACGGTCGGACAGAACATCGTGACATGGCGAAATTATCGAGATTTTTCGGGCTGGTTATCGCAGATGTCCGTTGCTCAGCGAAATGAAGTCGCACAGGCGCAATTCTTCGTGGATGCGGCTTTGGACGAGGCTCTGCAAAAACGAAACTTTGCTCGTGCTCTCGAGAACGCATCCGAGCGTGCCGCCAGCGCCGCCGCCCGTGAGGCTGCGCAACGAGAACAAAAAGCCATGGACGCGCTCGCGCGCCCGATGCCGGATGGGTTGGCATCGTAGTTGCAAATACCGGTGTAGTTAAATTGCACCGGCAACGTTTGGCACCATGTCTGGCACTTCCGCACTGCTGAATCTGCTCGAAGGATCGGGTTCTCCTCTCCTAAATGCGCCCGAGGCGGCGCAAAATGGGGTTAGTGAGGCCGATTCCTCTTATTTTGTTTCTTTAATGAAACAATACGGGGGTTCGGAGGAGCTAGATGAGGCTTCCGCACCTGAGCCGCGCGAACCGGCGCTCGAACTGCTCGGCAACGGCTTGCCGATACCAGTGGCAACGCCGCTCATGTTGCCGGCGGCCGTTTTACAAAACGAACCCACCGCGACTCCCTGGGCACTTCCATCAACGACAGCCGCCCCGGTCATGCTACCGGCCGCCGTAGAGGTCGAGGCAGATACCCGACTCGAAGAGTTTGCCGTTGGCCTTGGCATTGACCGCGAACTGGCGCGATTGTTGTTACGAGAGACTTCGGCCCCGACTCCGGTGGAGGAGGTCGAGCTGCCAGCGATACCGCCTCAACCGATGGCCACACCCAAAGTCCTCGACGCGGGCGTTCAGATCACCAGTCCGCTGACGATCTCGCCACCGATTGTTCCGAGTGCCGCTACTACTACGCCTCTTTCGGTTGAGCCGGCGGTGGTTCCGCCCGCAGCTCCCACTCTATCGCCTACTGTAGCTACGGCGGTAGCTCCGCCCGCCGATCCTTCGCCCACGCCACGTGCGGAAATCGCGCTTCCCCGCGCGGCTGAAATGCCGCTCGTAATCCCGAGTGCTGCCGCGCCCGCTCTGCGCGATGAAGACGTTCTGCGATGGCGCGCCTTCATTCACCGCTCATCGTCTGGCGTGCGTGAACCGGCACAAGAAATCGCGGTGCAAGCAGCGAGTGATGGGGTCCTCGATCCCGTTTCAGGCGCACCGCGTCGCGGCTTGAGCGAAGTTGATTTCACGGCTGCTACGGCCTCGTTGCGTGGCTTCGCACTGGAGCGACGACAAATTCTGACGAGCACCGTGACGCCGGTCGGTTCGACGGCGTTGACTGGGGTTTTGCCCGGCGATAGCCCCGTGAATCCCGCCGTGCTCCCGGTTGCTGTGAGTGCGCCGCCGAGCGTGCCGGTGACGGTTCTGGCCGATCCATTAACGACCCCGCTGCGTGTGCCGGATCCGGCTTTACAGCACGAGCTTCGCGCCGAGCAGTTTGCGGAACAGGTGGGTCGACGCATGCTGCAACAGATTCGCGAGGATCGTTGGACCGTGAATTTGCAGCTCGACCCGCAGCGGTTGGGCCCAATGGAGATTGAACTTCAGCTCGAGGGTAACCAAGTCACCGCCCAGGTGGGGGTCGCCAATGCGGAGGTTCGTCACCTGCTGGAGTCTGCGTTGCCTAAACTACGCGAGTCGTTGGATTCGGCAGGGCTAAACTTGGCCAACTGGTCGTTCGCGCAGTCTGGCGCTCGTGAGTATCGCGAGTTCGCGCAACAGAGTGCCGCTGCGGCGGCGAAGGCGGCTCCGAAGGGAGCCGAAGTTACGATCGAGGATGAGGTGTCGCGCAGGGTGACCGAAGACTCGGCATCGCGCGTGGTAGATGTATACGTTTAACGTTTTGACTATTCTGGTGTAGCACTATGGCTGACAAAAAAGACGACAAAAAGAAGGCTCCGGATGCGGCTCCCGCCGAAGGCGAAGAGGGCGCACCGAAGAAGAAATCCAAGCTGCTGCTTATCATCATGGTGGTGGTCGGCGTGCTGGTGTTGGTCGGCGGATCTGTCGGAGCGACGCTATTCCTGACGGGCTTCTTTGATCCGAAGCCGGCAGCGGCGGCGGGTGCAGCACAGGGTGCAGACGGTCACGCGGCCGATGGTCACGCGGCCGAGGGCGAGCATGGAGCTGACGGTGAGGCGAGTGGCCCACAAGTGCCTGATGGTCCACAGTTACAGACCAAGGAAATTCCTGAAGGCGAACGATTCGCGGCGACCTATAAGCCGATCGAGCGCGACTTTACCTTGAACGTGCCGAACTCTCGCAAGTTCGTCCAGTTCCGCATTGCATACAAGACGTTCTATGGCGAAAAAATCGTCGAGCGCGTCACGACCCACCAGATTGCCATCGAGGCGGCGATCATCGGCACCGCAGGTCAATACAGCGAAGAAGAAATGGTGTCGGTTGACGGGCGTGCGCGATTGGCGGCGGCGCTGCGCGACGCGATGAACGACGTGTTGATTCGCAACGAGGACTTTGGCGGCATCGAAGAAGTGATGTTCACTCACTTCGTCTTCCAGTAACTCGTTTCTCGGCAACGAAGAAGATATCGAAGAAGAACATGTCTAATTCAGGTCAAGTACTGACGAGCGATGAGGTGCAAGCTCTCGTCGAGGCGATGGCGAGCGGCGAGGTGGATGTCTCGCCGGATACTGCCGCGTCCGCAGCGCCCGCTGTGCAGGCATATAGCCTCGTCTCGACAGATACCACCTCGCGCTCTCAGTTGGCTGCGATCGAGATGATCAATGATCGTT
The DNA here is from genome assembly GCA_903910215.1 of uncultured Pseudomonadota bacterium. GTDB lineage: Bacteria > Pseudomonadota > Gammaproteobacteria > Steroidobacterales > Steroidobacteraceae > UBA964. Next base: position 4,884 of record CAIVYV010000181.1, on the reverse strand, counting down.
TCGCTAGACAGCTTCGAGGCGGATTGCTGAATCTATTGCGTCAAGCTGTCAAAGTGTCGATTAATCCGTTCGAGGTGACGACTTTCGGCTCGTACATTCAGAGCGTTCCGTCGCCTTGCAGTGTGAATATCGTGCGCTATCCGCCCCTACGCGGGTATGGGCTCGTCACGATCGACCCCTCGGTGGTTTATGGCGCGGTCGATAGTTTCTTCGGCGGTCGTGGTTCTGGCTCGATCGAACCTTCCGCACAGCGTGGCTTCACGCCAACTGAAGAGCGCATTGTTCAGTTGTTGCTCGACACGGTATTCGAGAATCTGCGCGAAGCTTGGGCGCCGGTCTACGGACTTGGCACCGAATACGTCAGCCGAGAAATCAATCCTGCTTTTGCGCAAGTAGGCGAAGAGAAAGAGACGGTCGTTGTTTCCCGTTTCAATATCGAGCTCGGTGCAGGCGTGCACGGTGTCGTCTCGATCATGTATCCGTTCTCTGCGCTGAAGCCGATCCGTCTGCTGTTGCGCGGGCGACTGCAGTCCGGCGAACGCGACGAAAAACTGGCTGTGCGTTGGGCGAATCAGCTTCAGGATGCGGTGAGCGATACGGAGCTCGAGTTGACTGCGCAGCTCGCGACGCTGCGAGTCTCGGCGGTCGATCTGGCATCGATTCAGCCGGGCGATACGATCTGGTTCAAGCCGCCTGAGGCGGTCAAGGTCTTGGTGCAATCAGCCCACCTGTTCGATGCCGAGTACGGCACGGCCAATAACTCCGTCGCCGTACGGATTACACAGGTCGTTCAACCGACCGAGTCCTCATCGATGTTCGCGATTGAGCCCGTCGGTGATCAGTCGCACGATTCCGAAAGTTCTTCATCATCTCGTAGACGGTCGGCCGGCAGGTCGGCCAAGTCAGCAGGAGCATCAGCAGCATGAGCGACATATCCATGGGAACCATCGCGAAAGCGAATGGCGAGGGCGAGACCGCCATGCAGCTGGATCTCATCCAGAATGTGGCCGTCAGCATCTCGGTTGAGGTTGGTCGATCGTCACTGCGGATCCGTGACCTCCTGCGTTTGGGGCAGGGTAGCGTCGTTGAACTGGATCGCGTCGCTGGTGAGCCGCTCGATGTCTGCGTGAACAACACCGTGATCGCACGCGGTGAAGTGGTGCTCGTCAATGAGCGTTACGGCATTCGGTTGACGCAGGTTGTCGATCCCGAAGATCGCGTCAAGCATCTTTGATCTGACATGGATCCGGTGCGCTACATCTCGGCCATCATTCTGGTGGCCGCACTTTTGGCATTGGCGATTTGGGTGCTGCGTCGTTTTAACGTCGCCGGTGTCGGTACTCCATCGCGCTTGAAGGTCGTTTCGCATTTGAGCGTCGGCACCCGAGAAAAGTTGCTCGTCGTTCGCTTCGGTGACGAAGACGTTCTGCTCGGCATCACGCCACACTCGATTACTCGTTTGGGGGCTACGCCGGCTGGCTCTGCTGACAACGAAGCGGACAAGTTCCGCGCTGAATTGGAGTCGCGATCGTGAAGCGTTATGTCTCGGCGATGTCCGCTGTGTTGTTGGTCCTCGCCATGATGCCGCTGGCGTTAGCCCAGGATGCGGCATCAATCGAAGTGTTACGGGCTGCGCCCGTTGCCGGTGGCGGTCAGGCATATAGCTTGACTTTGCAGGCCTTGGGTCTCGTCACGCTGCTGACGCTGTTGCCTGCGATCATCTTGTCAATGACAGCATTTACTCGGGTCGTGATCGTCCTCGGTTTGCTTCGTCAGGCGATGGGTACGGCATCGACACCACCCAACCAAGTGATCGTCGGTCTTGCCCTCTTCATCACTTTTTTCGTTATGGCTCCCACCTTCGACGAGGTGCAGCGGGTGGCTTTGACGCCCTATGTCGAGGACAAGATTCCCTTCGAGGAGGCGCTTGATCGCGGTATCGTCCCGATGAAGCGATTCATGTTGGCGCAGACGCGCGAATCCGATCTCAAGCTCTTCATGGATCTCGGTAAAATCGAGGCGGTACAGGAGCCTCTGGCAACACCGCTGCACGTGTTGTTGCCGGCGTTCATCACTAGTGAACTGCGCACAGCATTCACCATCGGCTTCTTGATCTTCATTCCGTTCTTGGTCATCGATCTCATCGTCGCGAGCGTTTTGATGGCGATGGGCATGATGATGGTCTCGCCGATCATGATCAGTTTGCCTTTCAAGCTATTATTGTTCGTCTTGGTTGACGGCTGGGCTCTGATAGTAGGCTCACTAGCCGCGAGCTTTGGAGCGCCCGGATCATGAATGACACACAAGTAATCGACCTGGCTCGTGAGGCTATTTGGCTCGGTGCGATCGTCGCCGGGCCGATTTTGTTGCTGGTGTTGATCGTCGGTGTCGCTATCGGTATTTTCCAGGCCGCCACATCGATCAACGAGATGACGTTGAGTTTTTTGCCGAAACTGATCGCCGTCACCTTGTTCATCGCGGCGCTTGGCGGTTGGCAGCTACAGCTTCTGGTGGATTTCACCCGCCGTATCTTCGAGCGCATACCGGATATCGGGGGGTGATGCCGTGCTCGAGCTCGGTCAATTCGTGCTCAGCTGGATGGAGTCGCTCCTGTTGCCCTTCACACGGGTGACTGCATTTTTTCTCACTGCGCCGTTGTTCACGCAGATTGCCGGTAGCACGCGCATTCGATTGATCTATGCGGCCGCGCTGTGTGTGTTGATGCTGCCTGCCATGCCCACGTCCACGAGTGCACCGCAGCTGCCGTTCGGCGAGCCCAATTTGCTTACCCTGCTTAGCGAGGCCTTGATCGGTGTCTCGATCGGATTGGTGTTGCAGTTCGTGTCGGCTGCAGTGGTTCTGGCCGGTGAACAGATCTCAATGTCTGTCGGTATCGGCTTCGCTCAGTCTTTTGATCCGTCGATCGGATCGACCCCGGTGCTGTCGCAGTTCTTGAACTTGATCGCGCTGCTGATTTTCATCACGGCAGATGGTCATACCGTCATCATCAGCATGATGACCGAGAGCATTCGAGTTCTGCCACCCGGCAGCTTCAGTTTGCTCGATATCCAGGCGTGGCTCGACTTCTCGAGCATCATCTTCCGCGGGGCTGCATTGCTGGCCGCTCCGCTTCTGTTGGCTCTTTTGGCCGTCAATATCGGTGTAGGCGCCTTGTCGCGTGCGACTCCGTCTTTGAACGTCTTTGCTGTGGGATTCGCGGTGAGCTTGATCGTCGGCTTCGCATTGTTGTTCGTGCTGATGCCGGTCATTGGCGAGCGAATGACCGAGCTTTGGAGTTTGGCCGAAAGCTATATCCGCGCCCGACTGCTGGGGCAGGGCTAGCGTCATGGCAGAAGATCAGGGCCAGGAAAAAACAGAAGAGCCAACTGCGAAACGTCTGCAGCAGGCACGCGAACGAGGCGAGTTGCCGCGCTCACCCGATTTCGGTGGTGCGATGGTCGTGATGGCGCTGTGCGCCATGCTGATGTTTATTGGCGGTGATATCGTCGACGACATTGCCGGTCAGATGAAGCAGAGCTTCAGTTTCACCCGTGGCCAGATCGACGACGTGCAGGATTTGCCGATGACACTCGGCATGTCCATTTTCGATGGTCTATGGTCGGTCAGATGGTTGTTCCTCGTTGCCTTGGTCGTGGCTTTGCTGGCGGCGTCCGTCAACGGGGGATTCCAATTCTCTGGTAAGGCCGCTGCGCCGAAGGGATCTAAGCTCAATCCCTTGAGTGGACTGAAGCGAATGTTCGGGACGCAGGCGCTGATGGGCGTGCTGCGCAATCTGCTCAAGTTCGTCGGAATCGCGGGTGTGCTGGTTTTGCTGCTGTGGCAACGGCGTGAGGAGATCGTCTCGATGTCGCGAGATGCGCTCGAACCGATGATGGTTCATGGTGCATCGCTTGCGCTCACGATTTTTACTCTGGTATCTGCTGTGGTTGCTGCGATCGCGATTCTCGATGTCCCTTATCAGCGGTGGAATTACCTGCGGCGTCTACGCATGACGAAACAGGAAATTCGCGATGAGATGAAAGACATCGAGGGCCGCCCGGAGGTCAAACAGCAAATTCGTCGCAAGCAGCGTGAACTCAGTCGCGGTCGAATGCTCGACAAAGTGAAACAAGCCGACGTCGTGATTGTGAACCCGAGTGAGTTCGCCGTTGCACTCGAATATGACGAAGAGCGCAGCAGTGTGCCGATCGTGCTCGCCAAGGGAAAAGGCGAGGTTGCACGTGCCATCAAGGAGCGGGCTGCAGCAGCAGGTGTGCCCGAAGTATCTGCACCACCACTCGCTCGTGCGCTGTATTACACGACCGATATAGACGACCCGATTCCCGAAGGGCTCTACCGAGCCGTGGCGGCAGTGCTCGCTTACGTCTTCCGTTTGAGCGCGCTGTCTGGGGATTTGCAGCGGCCGGAGTTCACTGCTCCGGAGGTGCCAGACGATTTCCGCTATGACGAAAACGGTCAGCGTTCAACGGGCAAGAAAATATGAATAAGAGCAAGACCCCAAGTGGACTGGACGCTGGTGGCATGGGCCGCGGTGCTCGGCATTGCGGTGGCGCTCCTGGCGCTGGGCTTCATCATGCCGATCCGCTGGGCGGAACACGCGCTGGAGGCCGCGCTCCGCGGCAGCAGCGAGAGTGCCGCGCTGATCGCGGCCGTGGCACCGGTGCTCGGGGCCATCGGCACGGTGATCGTGTACGCCCTGCTCCCGATGCGCTCGCGCGGGCACGGCGTGACGCAGGTGCTCTATGCAGTGCATCGCTCCAATTCGCGGATCTCCCCGCGCCTGGCGGTGCGGCAGTGGCTGGCGGCCACGCTGACCATCGTCTCCGGCGGCAGCGCCGGTCCCGAGGGCCCGATCGTGACGAT
>CAIVYV010000180.1 GCA_903910215.1 uncultured Pseudomonadota bacterium | reverse complement strand
TGCCGAATTTTTAAAAAGCGCTCGCACCGCTAGGGCGTCGAGGGGGCGGGCAGTATAGCCATGTGGCTCTGCCCGTCAACCTATTTTTCAACCTTCGTTTCGTACCCGCTGAAGGCGGGCCGGTTCGTCGTTGAGGGCGCGCATTATAGGCGGCCGGTTAACACTGTCAACGGAATGTAACCAAATTTTTTCAAGCCCTCTAAAGGCCTGATTTAATTGGGTTTTTCTATCTTGACGCGAGCAAAACGGCGAGGTCCAAGCTGCAAAATATGCTCTGAGCCGACCGGCAGCCGGTGCTGCCGGTCCGAAACCTTCTCACCGTCGATCCGAACCGCCCCTTCGGTGAGCTTTCGCACCCCTTCGGAGTTGCTCGAAACCAGCCCCGCGGCCTTCAGCGCAGCCACCAAAGGCTCGCCCGAGGGGTCACTCGCAACCAAAACCTGCAACGGCAGAGCGGTTGGCAATGTTTTCTGGGCGAAGCGAGCAATGAAATCCGCCTGGGCCTGCTCGGCTGCAGCGGCGCCGTGGAAGCGCGCTACGATTTCTTTGGCGAGCTCGAACTTCACATCGCGCGGATTGCGCCCGCCCGCGATCGCCGTACGCAAACCCTCGATTTCCGTAAGTGGGCGGAACGACAACAACTCAAAGTAACGCCACATCAATTCGTCGCTGATCGACATGATCTTGCCGAACTGGGTATCCGCGGGCTCGTCGATGCCGACATAGTTGCCGAGGGATTTCGACATCTTGTTGACGCCATCGAGCCCTTCTAGCAGCGGCATCATCAACACGCACTGAGGCTCTTGTCCGTAAGCCTCTTGCAGGGCACGGCCCACCAGAAGATTGAACTTTTGATCGGTACCACCGAGTTCGACGTCCGACTTCAGAGCAACCGAGTCGTACCCCTGCACGAGCGGATAGAGAAACTCGTGGATCGCGATCGGCTGTCCGCCCTTGTAGCGCTTGGCGAAATCGTCGCGCTCCAACATGCGCGCTACCGTGTGTTTTGCGGCAATTTCGATGAGACCCGCTGCGCCCATCGGATTGAACCATCGTGAATTGAAATCCACGGTGGTGAGCTTCGGGTCGAGAATCTTGAAGATCTGCGCTTCGTAAGTGCGCGCATTCGCCTGCACTTGCTCGGGGGTCAAGCGCGGGCGAGTCGCATTGCGACCCGTCGGGTCACCGATGAGACTCGTGAAGTCACCGATCAGGAAGATGACCTCGTGCCCGAACTGCTGGAACTGGCGCATCTTGTTAATGAGCACCGTGTGCCCAAGATGCAGATCGGGCGCAGTCGGATCGAACCCCGCCTTGATGCGCAGCGGCTTGCCGCGCTCGAGCTTCTTGATCAATTCGGCTTCGATGAGCAGCTCGGCGGAGCCGCGTCGGATCTCGTTCAGTTGTTCTGCTGTGCTCGTCATTCGTCAGCTCGGGTTGACCCTGCCCTTCGGCGCGAGTAGTTTGCGCCGATTCCGTGCGGGGAAGTGTAGTCGATGACACTGGAAATCGGCTCGAAAAACCGGGTGTTGGCGGCGCTGAAGGGCCGAGGCGTGCAGATCGTAGTGATCGGCGTGCTCGCTGTGACTTGGTGGCGCGGCGAAGAGTGGCTCACGGACCTCACTCGCGCCGACGAGGGCACGGTCGCCGCGCAGAAACTCGTCAGTGCCGAGGCCGCGCGCGCTGCGCTCGGCTTGGCGACCGTCGAGGTGATGGTCGGCGCTGGCGATACGCTTGAGCGCATCTTCCGCAAGCTCGAACTCTCGCTGACGGATCTCGCCCAACTGCGCTCACTTCCGGATCTGCGCGCCAAGCTCGATCGCCTGAAGCCAGGCGAAATGCTGCGCTTCGGCGTGAAGGACGATGAACTCGTCACACTCGAACGTCAGCTGAGTCCGAGCGAAACCTTGAGCGTGCAACGCGACGACTCGGGGTTCGCCACTGAAGTGATCGTGAATCCGCTCGAGCGCGAATTGCGCAGCACCGAGGGGACGATCCGCAGCTCGTTATTCCAAGCAGCGGCCGACGCCGGCTTGAGTGACAACACGGCGCTGCGCATCGCCAACATCTTTCAATGGGATATCGACTTCGTGCTCGATATCCAGCCCGGCGATCGCTTTCGCGTCACCTACGAAAAGATCAGCCAAGACGGCGAACCGTTGGGCGAAGGCGACATTCTCGCGGTGGAATTCGTCAATCAGGGCAAACCTTATCGGGCGATACGCTTTCAGCCCAATGGCGAAGAGCCCACCTACTTCACGCCCGATGGCAAAAGTCTGCGCAAGGCCTTCCTGCGTGCACCGCTCGAATTCACTCGCGTCAGTTCACGCTTCAATCTTTATCGTCGTCACCCTGTCCTCAATCGGATCCGGGCTCACCGCGGCGTCGACTACGCCGCTCCGATCGGCACACCCGTTCGAGCAGCCGGTAGCGGTCGAGTGCGCTTCGTCGGCAACAAAGGCGGCTACGGCAAGGTCGTGGAACTCGAGCACATCAATCAGGTCCGAACCGTGTACGGACACCTGTCGCGTTTTGCCCGCGGTCTCAGCACCGGCGACCGTATCTCGCAAGGCGAAATCATCGGTTACGTCGGTATGACGGGACTCGCGACCGGTCCGCACCTGCATTACGAGTACTTGAGTCGTGGCGTGCACATGGATCCGCAAAAAGTAGCCTTGCCGACGGACATGCCCGTACCGCCGCCGCAGATGGCTCGTTTCCGCGAAGTGGCCGCTCCGTTGCTGGCGAGCCTCGCGACCGGCGATGTTTCGGCGCTGGTGGCCGCACAGGCACCGGCCGACAAGCCAGACCCCGCCACGGTGGCGACGCCAGGCGCGCTGTAACACAAGTTCGTCATCGGCCGTGGTGTACTAGCCGCCATGACAGCCTCCGCCTCTCCCACCCTGATCAATCGCGAGCTCTCGCTGCTCGAGTTCAATCAGCGCGTGCTGGCGCAAGCGCAGGACTCCTCGGTGCCGCTGCTCGAGCGGCTGCGTTTTCTTTGTATCTCCTCGAGCAATCTCGACGAGTTCTTCGAAATCCGCGTGGCCGGCATCAAGCAATTGCAGGAGAGCTCGCCCGGCTCACTGAGCCCAGACGGTCTCACGCCCCGCGAGCAACTCGCCGCCATTCATGAGCGCGCGCAGCAACTGGTCGCTGAGCAGTACGAGTGTCTCTCCAAACATCTGCTGCCCGCTTTGCGAGCCGCCGGCATTCGCTTGATGCCGCGCAGCAGCTGGGACGAGACCACTCGCGAGTGGCTTGCTCGCTACTTTGAAAACGAGGTCGAGCCCGTTCTGACGCCACTCGCCCTCGACCCTTCCAGACCTTTTCCGCGAATTCAGAACAAGAGCCTGAACTTCGTAGTGAGTCTCGAAGGTGAAGATGCCTATGGACGAGAGGCGACCCGCGCCATCGTGCAGGCACCGCGATCGTTGCCGCGAATCATCTCACTGCCCACAGGCCATGATGGCGAACAACGGTTGGTTCTGCTCTCAGGGATCATCGAAGCATTCATGCCGCGCCTCTTCGAAGGCATGCGCATCATCGACGTTCACCAGTTCCGCGTAACACGCAACAGCGATCTTTTCGTGGATGAAGAAGAAGCGGACGATCTACGTCGCGCGCTCGAAGGCGAGTTGCAGCAGCGTCGCTACGGTTCTGCAGTGCGCCTCGAGACCACGACCGACTGTCCGCCAGACGTGGTGAGTTTTCTCGCCAGACAGTTCGGCATCGGCGATGTGGATGTATACACCGTGCCGCCACCGGTCAATCTATATCGACTCTCGGCAATCTACGATCTAGTCGAGCGCGCAGATCTCAAATATCCGCCATTCGTGCCGAGCTTGCCTCGCCGCCTCAATGACGAGCAGTGCATGTTTTCGGCCATTCGCCAGAGCGATTTGCTGCTGCACCATCCGTTTCAGTCGTTTGCGCCGGTAATCGATTTTCTTCGTGAGGCCGCAGCCGATCCAAAGGTGCTCGCGATCAAACAAACGCTCTATCGCACCGGCGCTGCATCAGCGATCGTCGATGCGCTCGTGGCCGCCGCTCACGCGGGCAAAGACGTGACGGCCGTGATCGAGCTGCGAGCTCGCTTCGACGAGCAGGCCAACATCGAGTTGTCGGACAAGTTGCAGGAAGCCGGCGCACACGTCATGTACGGCGTCGTGGGTTACAAGACGCACGCGAAACTCGCAATGGTGGTGCGCCGTGAGAAAGAAGGCATACGCCGCTATTGCCACCTCGGCACTGGTAACTACCACGCGCGCACCGCTCGCGCTTACACCGACTATGGGCTCTTCACCTGCGATGAAGACATCGCACAAGACGTTCATGAAGTGTTTCTGCAGTTGACGGGTCTGTCACGCACGCCGCGACTCAACGCCTTGCTGCAATCGCCCTTTGAGCTGCACAAGGCGATGCTCGCCAAACTCGAGCGCGAGGCTACGCTCGCTAAAGCAGGTAAACCCGCGCGCGTCATCTTGAAGATGAACGCGCTCGTCGAACCGGAGTCGATCAACGCTCTGTATCAAGCATCACAGGCGGGGGTGCAGATCGACCTCATCGTGCGCGGCGTGTGCGCCTTGCGTCCGGGCGTGCCGGGCATTTCGGACAACATCCGAGTGCGTTCGATCGTAGGACGCTTCCTCGAACACTCGCGGGTGTTCTACTTCCAGAACGATGGACAGGCCGAAATCTACTGCAGTAGCGCCGACTGGATGGATCGCAACTTTTTCCGTCGTGTCGAGATCGCGTTCCCGATTCGGCGTCAAAAATACCGCGATAACATCCTGCGCGATCTAGAAACTTATCTTCGCGACGATACTCAAGCGTGGCTGCTAGACAGCACCGGCAAGTATCACCGGCGCCCAACCGACTCAGGCTGCGTCGCCCAAGCCGAATTGATGCAGTCTTACACTGCGGGCAGACCCCTCGAGGAATAAACGCGCAGACGAAAATCGACCACACGCAGCAGGTCGATTTCCTGACTGAGATCGGCAACGGTCAGCGGATGCTCGCGCAGCCAGCGCATCGGGAAGCGGATCTCAAGGGTGCGCCCCTTCGCAAGCAACGTGACGTCGGGCAACGGCGCCCGGCCACGACCGCGATGCAGTAACACGGCTAGACGTAGCAACACGATCAGATTCAATACGCGCCGATCCCAGGGAGGCAGCAACTTGTCGAACCCCTCGAGCGAGAGCTTGCGACGATGCCCACCCACGAGACGCGACAGCAGCCGCTGCTCTTCGCGCGGGAATCCCGGCATATCGGCATGTTCAAGCAGATAAGCGCCATGTTGGTGATAACGCGAGTGCGAAACATCGAG
>CAIVYV010000179.1 GCA_903910215.1 uncultured Pseudomonadota bacterium | reverse complement strand
GAACCTGTTCGAAAAAATTCGGCGATGCGGCATGCAAGCCCAGATAGTGACGAGAAATGTCGAGATCGCTACGCGCTAGCATGACTTCGATGTCATCGAGTAAGCGCCGCAAAAAAGGCCAAGCACGATAACTCGTTCGAACTTCCGCCAAACCGAAGTCATCGATGATCGTCTTCAACCCAAGACCAGCCCCGAGCCAGCCCGGCAGCATCATCCGATTCTGCGTCCAAGCGAACACCCACGGCACAGCGCGCAAACCGGCAAGCCCAGCAAATCCCTCACGAATGATCGGACGCGCGCCGATCTGCATGCGCTCGATCACATCGATCGGAGTGACATCGCGAAACCAGGCGTCCATCGCCGGCGTGTCGGCGAAGAAGCTCTTGTAGAGTCGCCCACTCACCTCTGCGAGCCTCGTGGCGATCGCAAGGCCGCGTCGTTCGACTGATTGTACCTCCACCTCGAGCGACGTGGCCGATGCCATCGCCAACGCACCGAATGCACGTTCTAGCGTTCGCAACGCAATTGGACTGAGCCCATAGTTTTGCGTGATGCCCTCACCTTGCTCGGTGAGCCGTAGACCGCCTTTGATCGTTCGAGGCGGCATAGAAGTCACCATCGTGTCTATACGACCACCGCCGCGGGCGATGCTTCCGCCCCGGGCATGAACGAGTATTGATCGCTCACCCGCTCGGGTCAGTACGGCTTCGATCGCATCCTGCGCTCGATAGGCAGCGACACGCGACGCACAAACACCGGCCTGCTTACCACTTTCGGAATAGCCCACGAACACCATCTGTCGACGATGCCGACCATCGAGGTGTTTGCGATACACACGGTCAGCAAGCGCCGCCTCGAGCGCGGCGCCCGCACCCTCTAGTGCTTCCATCGAATCGAACATCGGCGCGATGTCGATAGCAAGGGCATTGGATCTCTTGTCGAAGGCTTCTGCCCACTGCGCGAGTAACAAAGGAGCGACGATGTCATCTGGTCCTTGCACACCGTTGACGATGTAGGCGCCGATCGCGTCCGGCCCGAAGCGACGTCGACATTGCAGCATCGCCTCAAAAACCGCTAGCGTTCGCTTACCAACCGGATCCATCTCGCAACGCGGGCTTGCATCACGCGAGACCATCTCGACGAGACGAGAATGCCGAGTACGCGAGTCGAGTGCGACCCACTCCGGATCATCGAGTGCCTGCGCGATCACACGATGATGCACCCGCGTGTGCTGCCGAATGTCGAGTGTCGCCAAGTGAAATCCGAAAGTGGCGATGCGACGCTGTAAGCGATGCAGCGCAAAGAGACCCGCATGCCGGCCGCGATTATTTGCAAGGCTGTCGGCTATCAATTCCACATCACGTTGGAACTGCTGCACCGACTCATACGCACCCGACACACCGTCATAGGTGGCTCGCAACCGCTCGGCTACTTGCGCACAAAAAACGCGGTACGGCATGCGGTCGTGCCGCGCCGGCGCGCTCGATCGCGCCGAGGGAATCAACGTGATGTATTCATCGATACGCTTCTGCAACGCGGCCGAGATGCTGACGCGTCCGCCACTCTGTGACAGCAACTGTCCGAGCGACTGCATCTCGAGAAAGTACGCATTGACGATCGCCTTCTGCTGCCGAGCGAGCGTCTCGCGCAAGGTTTTGGCATGCACATCCGGGTTGCCGTCCATGTCGCCACCAACCCAACTGCCGAAGCGCAGCATCGTCGGCAACATGACCGCCTCGGTCTCCACCCCGAAACTACGAGTCAAAGCCTCGGCGATCTCCTCGTAAAATCCGGGCACCACGCGATAGAGAATTTCGGCCAAAAAGAACAGCACGTGCTCACGCTCATCCGCGACGGTGAGTCGCTGCCGAGGGTGATCTTCGGTCTGCCAGGCCGTCGTGATCTCGGTACGAATTCGACCCAACGACGCGCGCTGCTCGTTCGGTGCGAGCGTCGGATTCAAACGGTCATAGAGCAACGTCGCGAGACGTTGCTGCTTGCGCAGGATGGTTCGTCGAGTCGACTCGGTCGGATGCGACATGAAGATCGGTTGGATCTGCATACCATCGAGCAACTCGATCACTTGCTCGCGCGACAAGCCACGATCCTTGAGCTTGGCGATGGCGTCACCAATACCGCCCGGCTGCGGGCGCTCGGCATCATCCTGGAAGTACGCCCGCCGCCTGCGGATACGATGTACCTGTTCAGCGAGGTTGACCGACTGGAACCAACTGGAGAATGCGCGCTCGAGATCGCGAGCCAGTGCCGGGGCCCGATCGGTGACCCGTGACTCCAGTTCAGACGCCGCCGCTGCATCACCGTTACGTCGCGCGATGGCCAAGGTTCGATCACGCTCGACGAGTTCGAACAACTCGTTACCGCCCTGCTCGCGCAACACGTCGCCGACCAGCGAACCCAACATGTGGACATCGTCGCGTAGAGCGGCGTGCTTGGGCGGGAACTCGATTTCCGTACGTTTCACCGGTGTGATTGTACTCCTCGGCTGCGCTTGGAGCGCCGGGCGGCGAACACACCACATCGAGCATGCAATAAAAAAGGCCGGGCAGCTTGCGCCGCCCGGCCCTGACTCAACTCAAACGCGAACGATCAGCGGAACGAGTAGCTGAAGTCCACGCCCCAGGACGAACCCGGTGCATCGTGAATGAACGAACCACCGAACTCCGGCGCCGGAATGACTTCGGCGAGATAGCTCTCGTCGGTGATGTTGCGACCCCAAGCGGTCACACCCCAAGTACCGTTCGAAACGCCCACGCGGGCATCGACGGTGCTGAAGGCATCACGCTTCTGCTTGGAGAACTCACCCTGTCCGAAGCCGAAGTAGGTGAACAGGTTCGGTACGAGGTTGCCCTGCACCGTGCTGAACCAGGTCTCACCGATGAACGTGCCGTTGACGCGTGCGTTCATCGTCCAATCAGAACCGCCAAGCGGAATCTTCAGGTCGATACCCGCATTACCGGTGTACTCCGGTGCGTACGGAATCTTGTTACCGGCGGTGTACGGACGACCATCGTAGCGCTTGATCTCGCTATCGGCGGTGCCGTAACCAGCGAACACCGTGATGACGTCCGTCAGGCGCCAGCGAGCATCGAGCTCGATACCCTTGACCTCAGCCTCTTCGGCATTGGTCACGACGCGCAACAGACCGAAGGGACCGGCGAAGAAGTTGAAGAACTGCAGATCGTCGATCTTGGTCTGATAGACCGCACCGTTGATCGCGAGCGAACCGTCGAGCAGGGTTGACTTGAAGCCCGCTTCGAAGGCCTTCGAGACTTCCTTCTCGTAATCGTCACGAACGTTGCTGATCGAACGATCCGATCCGTTGGCGTTGCACGCCGGAACGGTCAGGAAGGTGCTGATGCCGATCTTGTCCCACTGCGTCGGACCCGTGCAGAGTCCACCGAAGTTCTGCTCGATCGTGGCACGGCTACCCGAAGAGTTGAAACCACCCGAGCGGAAACCGACACCGTAGCTCGCGAAGAGCGCCACGCCGTCCGTCGCCTTCCAGTTGACCGACAGCTTCGGCTGCAACTGCGAGAAGGTCTTCGAACGGCCCGGGATGCTCGCGAGTGCCGGATTGGCATCGTAGGCCGGGTTGATGAACTTGCCCGAACCACCGAAGCCCGGCGTTTGCGGACCGATCTTCGGCACGTTGTTCGACACTTCACGCTTCTCTTGGTCGTAGCGCAAGGCCAAGGCGACTTCGAGACCGTCTTGGATGTCGTAGGCCAACTGACCAAAGCCCGCGAGCACGGTGCTGTCGAAATCGTCGTCGTACAGCAGATCGGTCGGGTTCGCACCGCCCGTG
>CAIVYV010000178.1 GCA_903910215.1 uncultured Pseudomonadota bacterium | reverse complement strand
GACATCACGAGCGGATTGCGGTGGCGAACGTAGTAGAAAACCTCCGCGCTTTCGGGAACGACGTTCGGTGCATCGCCGCCGCGCGTGATGATGTAGTGGATGCGCGCATCCTGCGGAACGTGCTCGCGCATCAGATTGGCCATGAAGTTCATCGCTTCGACGCCGTCGAGCGCAGAGCGCCCTCGCTCCGGAGCGCCAGCGGCATGAGCCGCGACACCGGTGAAGCGGAACTTGGCGCTCTTGTTCGAGAGTGTCGGCTCGTTGGTGACGATATTTTGATCGCCTGCGTGCCAATGCAATGCCACGTCGACGTCGTTAAAGAGTCCGGCACGAACCATGTAGGCTTTGCCGGCACCACCCTCTTCGGCAGGCGTGCCGTAAAGACGAATCGTCCCGCTGCGACGCTGCGTCTGCAGCCAATGCTTCACCGCGATGGCGGCCGATGTAGAACCCGCACCGAACAGATGATGTCCGCAGGCATGGCCCGAGATGCGTCCCTTCAATGGTGAGCGATCAGGCACTGCCGCTTGTGAAACACCCGGTAAAGCATCCATCTCGGCGAGGATCGCGATAACCGGTTGACCACTGCCGTACTCGGCTACGAAGGCAGTCGGCATATCGGCTACACCCGCGGTGATGCGAAAACCCGCCTCGCGCAGCTCTTTCTGCAAACGTGCGCTGCTTTGCTCTTCCTGATAGCCAACTTCCGCCCAGTTCCACAAATCGAGCGCTGCTGCACGATCGGCAGCACGGCGCGACTCGATGAACTTGAAGAGGGAGTCATCGGCAGAGGCCGCAGCGGACGTCAGTACGGTAGCCACCGTCACCGCGGCTAGCACGAATGGTCGGAACATCATGGGATCACCTTAAGATGAAACAGGCGGTCAAAAGCGCCAGGATTGGCGACGATAAAACTTGCCGAGTACCCAGATCGGGCCGATCAGCAAATAGACGAGATCGGTGAAGAAACTCGGTCGCTTGCCTTCGTAAGCGTGACCGATGAACTGTCCGATCCAGGCAATGACAAAAATCGCGACAGCGGACAGAACCAACGTCATGACACCAAACTCGGTGCGCACGTATTCGGTGATACCGAGACTCGCCAGCATGCAAAGAGCCGCACCGACACCGAGTGAGATCGACAATCGCAACCAGAAAGCCATGGTTAGACCCGCTGCGATCCAAGCCACGCTGCCCACCGGCAGCGCGTCGCCTACTGGAACGGCGTAGAGCAGCGCCATCACAGACCACACAATGGCGGGCACGCAAAGCACGTGCAACTGTTGGTTACGCACATCCTGATGATCGGCCGAGTAAGCAGAAAACCACCGATCGATGGGGCGTTCCGAAGAATGGGTCATATCGATAGCCATCGCCGATTTCTCCCCTAAGCCGACATCAGCCGGAAGCTTAACCCGTTGCAGCCCGCCAGCCACGCTCGAGCTGCTCCAAACGATCCTCGAGCAGACCCGTATAACCAATCGATAAGCGCACGAGCCCCGGACTGATGCCAGCACGCTGCAGGGCTTGCTCATCGAGCTCGCTGGACGTACTCGAAGCGCTCGCACTCATCAGAGTGTCGCTGAACCCGAGGCTCACGGCCATGTAGCCAAAATCTTCGATGTTCTGCAGATGCTCCATGAATCGGTTGGCGCGCTCGGCCGTGCCAAGATCAACGGCGAGCAGACCCCCCGCACCATACCCTGGATTGGCGAGCTCGCAATGCAACGCATGATCAGGATGACTCGGAAGGCCCGGATAGATAACGGTAGCACCCAACGCCGTCAGCATTTCGGCACAACGGCTTGCACGGCGTGCGTGCTCGTGCATTCGAAGTCCAAGATTCGGGAAACGCGTGGCCACTTCGTAAGCCGAGCGCGGATCCATAGTCGGTCCGAGCAACATCAAGCTGCCAAGATGCAGGTCGTACATGCCATCAATGAAAGCGCCGCTCGCACAAACGCAACCAGCTACGATATCCGACGCACCATTGATGAACTTCGTGAGACTGTGGATCACGACATCTGCGCCGTGTAGCGACGGCGAAATGGACAACGGCGCGAACGTATTATCGACAATCAACAAGGCACCGTGACGATGCGCGATGGCAGCCAAAGCCGGTAGATTGGCGACGCGTAGCGTAGGGTTGGATACCGTCTCGCAGTACAGCACTCGCGTGCGAGAAGTGAAGGCCGCCTCCACCGACGCGAGATCCGACAGATCAACGAAAGTCGTCTCGATACCCGCCTTGCGCGGCAAAAAATCATGCAGCAGCGCCCAAGTGCCGCCATACAAGGCTTGGCCTGCAACGATATGGTCGCCGTTGTTACACGCATGCAGCAACGAGCCCGAAATGGCGGCCATCCCACTCGCGGTGCAATAGGCACTCTCCGTAGCTTCGAGCGCTGCCAAGTGACGAGCGAGCACCATCACCGTTGGATTGAAATGGCGCCCATAGAGAAAGCAGCCGCCACCAGGCCCCTCACGCCCCTCGAAGATCGCCGGCATCTTGCCTGCTTCCATCACGGTAAAGGTGGCGCTGGTTTCGATGGAGAGGTTGACCCCACCATGCTCACCGAACTCGTGGCGTGATCGTGCCACGCGGGCCATCGGATCGCCTTGACGTCGTTCTTGCATCGCGTGCCCCCTTAAGAGCGGTTAGTATTTTCCACCATGACAACAACTACAACCGGCGCGAGTCGCCACTGGGTCAGCGTCCTCATCTTCAGCGTCTTCGCTTGGACGATGAGCAATCTCGATCAGTCCCTGTTCGGCTACGCCATACCGGGCATCTTGGGCGAGTTTCAGGTCGGCCTCGATGTGGTTGGGCTCATCCTGACGGTCGGCTTCATCACCGCTTCGGTGATGGTGATTTTCGCGGGCCTCGCTGCCGACACCTGGGGTCGCCGCTGGACTTTAACGGCGCTGCTGGCGTCGTCGGCTCTATTCGTCGGTCTGCACGGATTTGTCGAGGACCTCGTGCAACTGACTTGGTTGCGCGCCCTCGCCTTTGGCCTCGCCGCAGGACTCGCGCCGATCACGGCCGCTTATGTTGCCGAGTCTGCACCCGCGCGTCATCGCGGCATGCTGATGGGTGTTTTGCAGTGCGGCTATCCGCTCGGTTGGTTTCTGGCGGCCATGCTAGCCGCACCGCTACTTGAAACCAGCGGGTGGCGCTCGATTTTTTTCATCGGCTTCGCCGTGGTACCGATCGCTTTTTTGATCGGCTGGCGCCTCCCTGAGAGCGAGCGATTCCAGCAAGTGGCTGCAACGCGCTCGAGCAAACGCGCGTCGATCATCGACTGGGGATTGCTGCGAGAGATGTTCTCGATCGACTATCGAAGGCGTTCGATCGCCTCGATCGTGTTGTTCTTTGCGTTCGGCTGCGCCTACGCCGGTACGGCCTTCTTTTTTCCCACCTATTTCATGGAAGTGCGCGGCTACAGCCAATCGGAGGCAGCGCAACTCGTGGGGCTCTCCAATGGCATCGCGATTTTTGGCTATCTCGCTGCGGCCTATGTAGGTGAGTATTGGATGCCACGGCGTGACACCTTTGCGTTGTGGACGTTGCTTGGTGCCGCAGCACTCGTCGCACTGATGTGGTTGCCGCAGGAACGCTGGCAGGATCTCGCGCTGTTCGGTCTTACCGGCGCCTTTTTCTACGGTAGTAATGCCGTGGTCGGCGCGCTGCTAACCGATTTGTTCCCGACGCGAATGCGCACCACCGCCTATGCCGTTTGCGGCTCAGCACCGCTGAGTGCCGGCTTCGCACTGTTCCCAGCGCTGGTGCCGATCGTCGTGCAATCGGCAGGCTGGCAATGGTCGTTTACGGTGATGATCGCACCGCTGTTGGTGTTGGCCGCGGTAGCCGCCCTCGCGCTGCCCCGTATCGCCTCGGGCAGCGACATCGATGCGGTCAACCGTGACTGACGGTATCGTCTAACGGCTCGTCACGTGAAGCGGGCCCGCCGAGTGGCATCGCGCCCGCCGGCCGCTCGATGTAACGCCGCGCCTTGCCACGACCGCCCTCGATGAGCGCGGTCAGTTGCTCGCGCACTTCGCGGTCTGCGAGCGTTGGACGCGTCAAGCGCCGCTGATAGTCCGTCCAGGTCGGACTCTCGAACCGTTCGGTCCACACTTGCGGGTCATCGAGGCTCTGGCATAGCGACCAACGATAGGCGCCATCGCGACGACGGCGACGCCCAAGCTCGTGCGCCACCGCAACGAACTGACGGGCGTTGTCCTCGGATACGCGATATTCGATCTCGATGACGATGGGACCTGATGCGGGATCGAGCTCGACGGCTGGCGGATCGACGATCGGAACGGTTTGTGGATCGAGCGAACCCATACGCGCAATCGAAACGGGCAACCATCGCGCAACCAGAAAGGTACTCAAAGAAGACACGCCAGCGATCGTCAATATCTCTCGTAGACCATGGGCAGCCGCCAAGTGCCCCCAAAGCCAGCTGCCTAGCGCGAGACCTGCGAAAGCGAAGGTTTGATACAACGCCAGCGTTCGGCCTGTCACCCAACGCGGCGATGACAACTGCATGGCGATGTTGAGGTTGGCAAGCCCCAGCGTCCACACGGAGCCCGCCAGCACGTGAGCAAGCAACGTGACGATCGCATTGGGACTTTGCGCAATGATGATCATCGCCACGGTGGCGACCGCACAGATCCAGCGCAGCAAGGCATCACTCGAAAAACGACTGCGCAGCGCACTGCTCGAGAGCGCTCCCATCATCGCACCGATACCGAATCCGCCGAGCAAGATACCGTAGGTCGGCGCACCCCCCGCCAACAAATCGCGCGCCACGACGGGCATTAGCGCAGGCACGGCGGAAATCGGCACGGTGAACAACACTGCGCGAATCAAGATCGCCGTCAGATGCGGTGATAAGCGCACATAACGAATACCGGCGGCGATCGCTCCGAGTAGTGGCTCGGGCGGCAATGGGTTTTCGTTCCTCGGGGCACGCCACCACAGCAATGCGCTCAACATCCCGATATAGGACAGCGCGTTGATCACGAACGCAGCGGCTGCACCGACGCTCGCGACGATGACGCCACCGATCGCAGGACCCACGCTACGCGCCAGATTGAAGCCCACCGCGTTGGCCATCACGGCAGCCGGGATTTGTGCGCGTGGTACTTGATCGGCAATGGAAGCCTGCCACGCGGGAGCGAACGCTGCGGTACCGCAGCCAATCAGAAACGTGAAGGCCAACAACCAGATCGGTGTCAACCAACCCAAGATCGCAAACACGGCTAGCGAGATCGATGCCAGCAACATCAACAGCTGCGAGAGGATCATGACCCACCGACGATCGTGGGTATCAGCATAAGCGCCGGCGATCAGTGACAGAAAAAAGAACGGCAACGTACCAGCCGTTTGCACGAGGGCGACCTGATCGGGCGAGGGTGCAATGGTCGCCATCAACCAGGAGGCGCCGACGGTCTGGATCAAACTTCCGAGAGAGGAAACGAGCGACGCCCACCAGAAAACGGCAAAGACCTTATGACCAAAGGGGGCTAACGTCGACTGGCGCCAACGGGCTATACGAGAATCGGAGGACGCGGTCATCGGTAGGAACTAAAGCAACGGTCTGCAGCGCAGAAACAGAGCTGCAACGGTATCATGATGGCATGTCGGTGAGTTTCGAAAATATTGTCGATGCCGCAAAGACGCTTGGCGATCAACTAGAGCGTACGCCCTGCAGGCGCTCGCGCACGTTATCGGCGCTGACCGGCGCTGAAGTGTGGTTGAAGTTCGAAAACCACCAGTTCACAGCGTCGTTCAAGGAACGTGGCGCGCTCAACAAGCTGCTCAGCCTGAATGCAGAGCAGCGGCGACGGGGCGTCATCGCCATGTCGGCCGGCAACCATGCCCAAGGCGTTGCTTTCCACGCCAGTAGGCTCGGTATACCGGCCACCATTGTCATGCCGGCCAATACGCCCTTCAACAAAGTTCAGCAGACTCGAACTCACGGCGCACGTGTCGTCCTACACGGCGCTCAACTGACCGATGCCGAAAGGCATGCGCACGAAATCGCCAAGGAGGAACATCTCGTTTTCGTGCATCCCTATGACGATGCCGACATCATCGCCGGCCAAGGCACCATCGCGCTCGAGATGCTCGAGGATGTCCCCAATCTCGAGATGCTCTGCGTCCCGATCGGCGGCGGAGGCCTACTTGCCGGCATGGCGATCGCCGCCAGAGCGATGCAGCCGAACATCGAACTCGTTGGCGTTCAGACCCGCGCCTTTCCGGGCATGTATGCCGCGCTCAAAGGTACGAGCCCAACTTTTGCCGAGCGAACCATTGCCGAAGGCATCGCCGTACGAAATGTGGGGCGCTTGACCCAGGCGATCATCGGCGAGTTGGTGGACGATATTCTGCTGATCGACGACTCGGCCATCGAGAACGCCATCAGCCTGTTGGTGTCGATCGAGAAAACGGTTGTTGAAGGCGCCGGAGCCGCCGGGCTTGCGGTCGTCTTGGCGTATCCGGAGCGTTTTAAAGGCAAGAAAGTGGGTCTCGTCTTGTGCGGCGGCAACATCGATACGCGCCTCCTCGGGATCGTGCTGCAACGTCAACTCGTACGTGAGCGTCGTCTCGTCACCTTCCGTTTCGAGAGCGCCGACCAACCAGGCACGCTGGCGCGCATCGCCACGCTGATCGGCGGCGCCGGTGGGAATATCGTCGACGTCGCCCATCATCGACTTTTTCTCGATGTACCGATCAAAGATGCTGATCTCGACTTCACCATCGAGACTCGCGACGCTGAACATACCCAACAACTCGAGGCAACCCTGCGAGAGGCAGGCTTGTCGCCGCAAACGATTGCATCGACCGGAGGCTGACAGACGCCATGACGAATCCGAAAAAGACAGCGATGGATCGCTTTCTCGACACCGTCGAACGCGCTGGCAACGCCCTGCCCCATCCGGCAACGCTCTTTGCCTTGTTGGCTCTGATCGTCGTCCTAGCCTCGTTCGTCGCGACGCAATTTGGTGTATCCGTCCAGCACCCGACGACCGGTGCAACGGTCACGCCCGTCAACCTGTTGAGCCTTGAAGGTCTGCACCGAATCCTGACGAATCTCGTCACCAACTTCACGGGCTTCGCACCGCTCGGCACGGTGCTCGTCGCCTTGATCGGTATCGGTGTTGCCGAGCATTCCGGGTTGATCGGCGCTGCGCTGCGCAAACTCGTCCTTGCAGCACCGCGTCAACTATTGACGCCGATCATGGTTTTCGCTGGTGTTATGTCGAACATGGCGAGTGAAATCGGCTATGTGCTCTTGATCCCGCTCGCCGGCCTGATCTTCCACTCAGCGGGTCGCCACCCCATCGTCGGTATGGCAGCTGCCTTCGCCGGTGTCTCCGGCGGATACTCGGCCAATCTTTTGATCGGAACTATCGACCCCCTGCTCGCAGGGCTATCGCAAGAGGCTGCTCGGATCGTCGATCCGAGCTACACCGTCAGTCCGCTCGCCAATTGGTATTTCCTCGCCGCCTCAACTCCCGTCATCACGCTGTTGGGTTGGTTTGTCACAGAACGTTTTACCGAAAAACGTTTCGCCGAAAGTAATAGGAGTGCATTGGATGGCTCGACGGAGAGTTCCTCGACGAGCGAGTTGTCGGCACCCGAGCGTCGCGGTCTTCGCTACTCGGGCTTCGCGAGCCTCGCGCTAACGCTGCTGATTATCTGGTCGATGCTGCCCATTGGATCAGTGCCCGGTGGCGGATTCCTGCGCGACCCAAACACGGGAGACCTCCTCAACTCACCGCTACTGTCAGGCGTGGTTGCGATCATCTTTATCTTCGGGGTGGTCAGCGGCGTTGCCTACGGCATCGGTGCAGGCACCATCCGTAGCGATGCCGATATCGTCAAAGGCATGAGTAACAGCATGTCGACTCTAGGCGGCTATCTCGTGCTCGTATTCTTCGCCGCACAATTCGTAGCGCTGTTCAATTGGACCCAACTTGGTCTGATCATGGCCGTGAACGGCGCCGAAGGACTGAAGGCGCTCGGCCTATCGGCAGTGCCCTTGTTCGCTCTGTTCATTTTGCTCACGGCCACCGTCAATCTGATGATGGGTTCAGCATCGGCAAAGTGGGCGTTGATGGCACCCGTATTCGTGCCGATGTTCATGTTGCTCGGCTATTCGCCGGAACTGACACAGACGGCCTATCGTGTCGGTGATAGCGTGACCAACATCATCTCGCCAATGCTGAGCTACTTTGCGCTGATCATCGCGTTCTTCCAGAAATACGAATCGCGCGCAGGCCTTGGCACCGTGGTCGCCGTGATGCTGCCCTACTCGGTGACGTTCCTAATCGGATGGTCGTTGATGTTCGGTCTGTGGCTGGGGTTTGGCCTACCGGTCGGCCCCGGTGCTCCGCTCTTTTATTCGGTCGCGAACTGACAGCTCGCCGGCGGGCGTTCATCGCGAGCCGTCCCGCGACGCACTTCGAGATGCTGAACCTTGGGCGGCATCGTGGGTGACAACGTAACCGAAGCCCGCAGCGTGCCACGCTCGCAATCGAACAACCAGTCGCCCCGCAGGCGATTTTCCATGCTGATATAACCCGGACGACTACGACAGGCACCGAGTTCTTGGTTTAGGTGCGCAAACTCGGCACGCCGTCGCTCGAGTGAGCGATCAAGATAGAGATTCATTGCCGCAAGCTCACGCGCAGTTGCGTCATCCCACTTCGCCACCAAGCTCTCAACGCCGGCTCGCGCGGCCTGCAACTCCGCTGATGGCTCGATTGCGCGCGGCTTGAGTTCGCCGGTACGCGCCAACGCCGCAATGGCCTCATCGAGTGCACCGCCCCAAGGTGTGTAGGTCCGGTTACCGAGGGCGATCAAACCGACGCCGTATTCCGGCAGCCAACGCATCTGCGAACCAAAACCGGGCAGCCCACCCGAGTGGGCGACGATGTGCGAAAACTCGCAGCTCTGACTGATGCGCAGTCCGTACCCGTAGCCCGTCACGTTGAGCTGTGGCTGCCCGCTTTTGCTAGGCGTGATCGAGACTGGCCGCAAGCGCCACATCTGTTGCATCTCGCGCAACGAAGCACGTGCGACTGGCCCACTCGAAGCATCATCGCGCGGCGGATAAGCGGCAAGGAACTGGCCGACGTAGCGACCGAGATCATCGAGCGAGGTCAACATGCCACCCATCGAACCGAACGCACCATCGGCGAGCTGCGGCTCGAGTCTCCATTGACCGTCTTCGAATCGATAGCCTCGCGCAAGACGCGTATCGTCCACTGCGCGCGGCTCGAGGGTCGTTGAGGTCATGCCCAGTGGCTGCAGAATTTTTTGCTGGACATACGCCGGGTAAGACATACCCGAGACGGTCGAAATAATCCGCCCGAGCAAGGCGTAGCCATAGTTCGAATACTCAAAGGCAACGCCCGGCGGGTTCGAGAATGGCATGCCTTGCTGTAACAAGGCTGTGAACTCATCCTCACTGATTGCCAGCTGCTGATCACCCCAGGGGTTGTCTTCCGGGAATCCCGCTGAATGCGTCAGCAAGTCGCGGATGGTCAGTTTCGGCGAATCACTACTCGGATAGCGCCACCGGCGCAACTCAGGAAGGTATTTTTCTGCAGGCTCGTCGAGCGACAAGCGCCCCGCATCGCGCAGCTGCAGAACTGCCATCGCGGTGAAACTCTTCGTCATCGACGCGATACGAAAAACGCTGTCACTTTTGACTTCGGCACCTGTGGCGACATCGCGAAGACCATGAACGCCAACATGGGCGAGTCGCCCATCCACGATGATGCCCCAGACACCGCCAGGCACATTCTCGCGGATGAGAAACTCCCGCATCACGCGATCGACGTCGGCGTAGGCGGCGGGCGTGTCAGCATGCGAAATCATCATGGAAGCGCCGCCAACAACAGTGGCGACAACGCATGCAGCAACCCTCTGTCGCACTTGCCTCATGACTATCCCCCGTCTCAGCGATTCAAGCGATGCGAGTCGTACCAGCCGATCGTTCCCTGAATCGCGGCGAGCCATTGACTCGGCCTGCCGAATCCATGACTCGCCTCAGGCAATCGCATCAGCGCACTTGGCACGCCCTGCAGTTGCAGAGCTTGGAAATACTGCTCCGAGTCACTCATCGGGGTGCGCCAATCCTGCTCACCCGTGATGATCAAAGTCGGAGTTCGCACCTTGCCGACTAGCGACAAAGGGGATCTCGCCCAATATTTCTCAGGCTCTTCCCAGGGCATACGATCGAACCAATACCCCGCCATCGTGGCACCGATATCCGTCGTCAGCGCGGTCGAGGTCCAATTGATCACCGGTCGTTTGACTGAAGCGGCCGCAAAACGAGGTGTCTTGCCGATCGCCCACGAGGACAACACCCCGCCACCGGAGCCACCGCCGATATACAAACGATTCGTGTCGATGAAGCCCTTGGCGATGATCGTATCGACCACGCTCATGAGATCGTCGTGATCCTTGCCGGGATACGCACGATTGATCAGGCTCGCGAACTCTTCGCCGTAGCCGATCGAACCGCGTGGATTCGCGAATGCCACGACGTAACCTGCAGCGGCGTAGAGATGATGTGTCATCGAGAACATCGGACCATAGTCGAGATGCGGTCCGCCGTGGATATCGAGCGCCAGCGGATACTTCTTCGACGGATCAAAGCCCGGCGGATACAGCACCCAGGCGTGCACCGACCGACGATCTGCGCTCGACTTGATCCACAGTTCCTCGAGCTTGCCGATGTCCCGCTGTTCACGCCACGCCAAGTTCATATCCCACAGCGTCCGCGCGCCCCGAGCATCGGTGATCGCGAGTGCAGCCGGTCGGTCAGCCTCGACGCTGGGATAAGCGAAGACACCCGCTGCCACCGAATACGCGCTGCCACCTGACGACGGCAGCAACAAGCGCGTAGCGCCGAAGGCTTCGACGACGCGTGTGATCGTGCGATCGCGCGTCACGAAGCCCACTCGATTCACGCCTTGGTCTTGGTACTGGAAGTACACGCCTGAGGCGTCTTCTCGCCATTGCGGTTGCGAGGCGACTCGATCGAGTGCTGCCGTCAGATTGACGGCTGCCGTTGTCGCCTGAGTGTCGATCGGCATCCAAAAGAGATCGGTGCGTTGATGCGAGTTGCGACGGTTGCGCCAACCCACGTAGACGACCTCACGTCCATTTGGGCTGATCGCGGGCGACGTCTCCGAACCGTCATCGCGGGTCACTTGCCTAGGCGACGAATCTGCACTCAAAAAAATCTGCCAGAGATCACTCTGATTGGCTCGTCGACGAGCAGCCTCGTGGGTGTCGGCAGACACGATGAGAGATCGACCATCCGGCATCCAGGCCGGGGCGTCATCTCGAGCACCCCAATCACCACGACCTCGCGTGAGTTGCTTCGGCTCCACCGAGCCATCGGCGCGCACGACAAAAACATGCCGCTCACCAGGCGTACTCCAACCGCCCGAATCGGTTCGATAAGGGTAGTCACTAACGATACGTGGGTCAGGCGCCCACTGCGCACCGTCCGGCTTTTTCGGTAGTTCGTAGAAAGTTTTTGGCTTTCGCTCAACGAGCATGACGAAGGCGAGTTGCGAACCGTCGGGCGACCACGCGATACCGCTCGGCGCTTGTACGCCGCGAGTGATGACACGCGCGCGACCATCTCGCACGTCGAGGATGAAAATTTGCGCCTTACCGCCCTCGCGCCCGATGAAGGCGAGCTTCGAGCCATCCGGCGACCAACGCACCGAACGCGGCGATTTGTCAGCGCCGACCAGCAGTCGTCGAGCACCGCTTTCGACCTCGACCAGCCACAGTTCGGTCGATACACGATCGGTCTGAATATCGCGCGTCTCGCGTAACACTGCCACGCGCTTACCATCCGGCGAGAGCTGCGGATCCACCGGTTGCTCGAGGCGATAGAGATCGAGTGCCTGCACCGGGATAGGTGACTCGGTCTTTGAGCGGATCCACTCGTCGACCTGCGCTTCGAGAATGTCGAGCGGCAGCGCGCCCGATCGCAAGATCACATCATGAAAATCGCGAATATCGAAACGCGCCCCGAGCGCACGCTGCGACTTCTCACGCAGTTTGACGATATGCAGCATGCCGACGGTGTAGGCTGTCGCCTGGCCCGGCATGACGATGTAGCGCTCGGTCGCCTTAGTCGCTGCATCGCGCGTCATCGGCATATTGTCGAGGTGATATTGAATCACCTGCTCGCGCGTCCAACGCTTTGCATGCAAGCCGGTATCGACCACCAAACGTACAGCGCGCGTCAGCTCAAGCACGAGTCGGCCAAAGTCGGAATACGGATCTGAATAGAGACCGAGTTCTTTAGGCAAGCGCTCCGTGTAAAGACCCCACCCTTCCGAGTATGCGGTGAAACCCCCGAAGCGACGGAAGCGCGGCAACTCATCGAGTTCACCCGCGATCGCCAACTGCATGTGATGCCCCGGAATACCCTCGTGATAGGCGAGCGCCTCCATTTCGTACTTCGGCATATCCGCCATGCGATAGAGGTTGGCGTAGTAGATGCCCGGTCGCGTGCCATCGGCTGACGGACGCTGGTAGAACGCCTTACCAGCCGACTTCTCACGGAACGGCTCGACCGCCTTCACGATCATCGGCGCCTTCGGCAACGTGCGAAACAACGACGGCAAACGCTCACGCATACCGTCGATCAAACGAGTCGCCTCCGCAAGATAAGCAGCCTTGCCCTCAGCCGTCTCCGGGTAATAAAACTGCGGATCTTTGCGCATGAACTCGAAGAAAGCCTGCAGGTCGCCCTTGAAGCCGACCTGCTTCATGATGGCGCGCATCTCATCGTGTATACGCGCCACCTCTGCAAGACCCAATTGATGGATCTCCTCGGCGGTCATCGACGTCGTCGTATAGTTCGCGAGCAAGAAATCGTAGTAGCGCGCGCCATCACGTAAGCGCCAAGCACCATCATCCGTTCCAGCGCGCTTGCCAGCGGCCGTCGCATATTCGACCAACTTTCGATATCCCGGACCCACCGACTCGAGTAGCGCAGCGCGCGCCTCGGCAAGCAAGCGCGAGCGCGTCGCCGCATCCGTCTCGATCGCAGCGATCTTGCCGTTGATGTCCGCCCACAAAGGGCTGTCCTGACCTGATTCATCGAAAGGCGCGCCTTTGATGATGTTGGCCGCATCCGAGATCACGTAGGGAAACACGAACGCGGGCGGCAAAGCACCGTTCTTCTCTGCTTTGTCGGCATTCACTATCGCCTGATCAAGGCGCGACGCCACGCCACGCAGACGAGAAATATAAGCCTCGGCGTCCGATACGGACTGCACACGATGCGAGTTGATCAAGAACGCTGGGATCTGCGCCTGCAAGCCGTTCATCTGATCAAAGGGATAACGGTGGTAGCGCCACTCGTCGCGCGCGATGTCACGCTTCGCGTTCATCGCGAAGATGTCGTACGACAGACGTCCCTGCGTATCGAGAGCAGCTCGATCAAGGGTCGACTCTAGGGTCTGTAACTGACGTCGAGTACGTGCGAGATCCTCCTCTCGACGCTCCTCGGTCAGCTGCGACCATTCACCATAACGCGAACGTAGCCCGAGAGCTGTCGCGTATTCGGGGCTCGCAGCCACGTCTTCGTCGAACGCCGCTTCGAAGAACGCTTTGGCTTTCGCATTGGCGGCAGCATCAGGCGTTGCGGCTTGCACGCTGAAGGTCGTCAATACGACCAAAAATATGGCGATGATTCCCTGCTTAATCATGGGCAACCCTTGTACTGGTGAAATATTTTGGTCTCAGCTATCTCAACTATCAGATTCGCGCCGCGAGCTCAGTCGCCTGACGAATCGCACGCTTGGCATCAAGCTCGGCTGCCACATCGGCACCTCCGATGAGATGCACCGTGAGGCCAGCTTGCTGCAGCGGCGCGGCGAGCGCACGCAGCGGCTCTTGGCCGGTACAGAGCACCACGGTGTCAACCTCCAGGGTGCGCGGTGCATCGCCCACCAAGATATGCAGACCCGTATCGTCGATGTGCCGATACTGGACATCACCGATCATCTCGACGCGCTTCATCTTGAGTGCGGTGCGATGGATCCATCCGGTCGTCTTGCCAAGGCCAGCGCCAGGCTTGCCCGCCTTGCGTTGCAGCAGGAAAACCTCGCGCGCGGGTGGCGTCGGCTGCGGTTTCACACCGGCGACACCACCGCGAGCGACAGCCGGATCGCCAACGCCCCACTCGCGCAACCACGCATCGCGATCCAGCGTGATCGAGTGGCCGTCGTGAACGAGGAATTCAGCGACATCGAAACCAATACCACCAGCTCCGACGACGGCAACTCGCGCACCGACCGTTCGCTTGCCCGAGAGCACATCGAGATAGCTGCAGACCTTGGGGTGATCCTGTCCCGAAATCTTCGGGTCGCGCGGAATTACACCCGTTGCGAGAATCACTTCGTCGAAACCACCACCGATCAAAGATTCGGCACCGATACGCTGACCCAGTCGGACGTCAACTTCGGTTGCGACTAGCCTGCCTTGGAAATAGCGCAGAGTTTCCTCAAATTCCTCTTTACCTGGAATTTTCTTGGCGAGATTGAACTGCCCGCCGATGCGCTGATCCGCTTCGAACAAGGTCACCGAGTGGCCACGCTCCGCCAAAGTGGTCGCGGCGGCGAGACCCGCGGGGCCTGCCCCAACTACGGCGATTTTTTTGACCCGACGAGCAGGCTCGACAACG
>CAIVYV010000177.1 GCA_903910215.1 uncultured Pseudomonadota bacterium | reverse complement strand
GTTGGGGGATTCCGTGTCGACAACTGCCGATTTTGATTCCACTTCCCGTGCTCGCGCGAGACTGCTCGCCGCAGCCGTTTGTGTTAGTGCGCTGAGCCTCAGCGCTTGCGGTGGTGGTGGCGGAGGCAGTAACACGCCTGCTCCGCCCACCGTCGTCGGGCCGCCGCCAGCGCCTCCACCGCCACCACCACCTCCGCCTGCACCACCACCGCCGAGTGGCCCGAGCTGGTCGTCCGGTGTCTTCGCCGCAGCGAGTACCTTCAAGGATCGCTGCGAGGTTCCCCGTACGGGTGTCGATCTCAACAACCGCCCCTTCCCGGACAAAGCGGGGACAGCACTCGAGGAGCGCTTCTGGCTGCGCTCCTGGACCAATGAAACCTATCTTTGGAACACCGAGGTAGCGGATCAAAACCCCGCCAACTTCACGAGCCGCACGGCGTACTTCGCTGTGCTCAAAACCAACGCGGTCACTCCTTCAGGCAAAGAAAAAGACGACTTTCATTTCAGCGAGTCGACCGTCGCCTATCAACAGCGACAGAACTCGGCGCCGCGCGCCACCTTCGGTGCGGATCTCATCGCGCTCTCGACAAGGCCGCCGCGCGACTACCGCGTCGGGTACACCGAACCACAGTCTCCAGCCGCCGCCATCACGGGCGGGCAGGCCAACCTCGTGCGCGGAACGCGCCTACTGCGGGTGAATGGCATTGATCTCGTCAATGCCAATTCCCAATCCGAAATCGATCAGCTCAATGCAGGGCTGTTCCCCGCTACCGCCGGCGTCAGCACGACTTTCGTGGTGCGAGATCCGGGCGCAACCAGCGATCGCACGATCACGATGACGTCAATCTCGCTGTCACCGAGCCCAGTCAATCGCACTCGCATCATCAACACGCCGACAGGCAAGGTAGGCTACATCCTCTTCAACACGTTCAGCCCTTTCGAGAGCGAGCGCGCCATCGTTCAGGCCATCACCGAGCTTCGAATCAATAGCGTGACGGATCTCGTTCTCGATCTGCGCTACAACGGCGGTGGGCTTTTGGCCGTCTCGTCGCAGCTTGCTTATATGATCGCGGGGGCCAATCGCACGGCCGGCAAATCGTTCTCGAAGCTGCGGTTCAATCAGGGCGCAGGATCGCTGAATCCGGTGATCGGTGGAGCCAACAATCCGACACCGTTCTACTCGCAGACGCTCGGCTTCACCCTCACGAGCGGCACCGATCTGCCCGCACTCAATCTCTCGCGGGTGTTCATTCTCTCCACCGCCGAAACCTGCAGCGCGAGCGAAGCCGTGATCAACGGTCTGCGCGGCATCGATTTGGAGGTCAACCTCATCGGATCGAAAACCTGCGGCAAACCCTATGGTTTCTATCCGCAGGACAACTGTGGCGAGACGTATTACACGATCCAGTTCCAGACGACTAACGACAAGTCCTTCGGCGACTACGCCGATGGCTTCTTGCCGAATAATTCGTCTACGCAGTTCGGCGTTCGCATGCCCGGCTGTGAAGTAACCGATGATTTGACGCGCGAGCTTGGCGATCCGAACGAGGCGTTGCTCGCCGCAGCGCTACAGTTCCGCGTCAATGGGACTTGCCCAGTGCAACCCTCGGGCGAAGCCTCGTCAAAGATGATTCGACAGAATGTGTCGGGTCTACCACTCGAGCTGCCGGCGCGCAGCTTGATGGAAACCAACTACGACATGACGATGCCATCGAGTCGCACGGGAACACGTTGAGGTGCGCACGCGCTCGGGCAAGATCGCGTTGGTCTTGAGTCTTGCCGCGAGTGCCGGCGCGTGCCAGACCACAGCGGATGTCGCGTTGAGACCAGCCGTCTTGCTCAAGCCGAACGAGCAGACGCGTACGCTGCTCGAGAATGTCATCGCCGAGGTGGTCG
>CAIVYV010000176.1 GCA_903910215.1 uncultured Pseudomonadota bacterium | reverse complement strand
CCGTGCTGTAAATGCAGCAGGCGAAAATAATCGCGCCACAAAAGCTCGAACCAGATCCAATACGTGCTGTCGTTGGCACCGTGCTTCGCTTCGTGCACTTTGAGCGCCTCAAAGACGCGACGGGGCGACACAGCTCCGCTCGCGAGCCACGGCGAAAACTTGCTGGAATAGTCCAAGCCGATCAGTCCATTGCGAGTGAGCTTGTAGGTCTGCGGCTTTTCGCCCCCAAAATATTCCTGCAAGTAAACGAGCGCCGCCGATTCACCACCGCGACAGCGCGTACTCGAATATGGGAACGCCGCGCGCGGGTCGACTTCGAATGAGCTCACGCCTAATGCAGTCTCGATATCGGACTCGGCAGATATTGAATCCGGCGGCCCCGGCAACTCAGCGGGCGCGGCCATCGCTGGCCGCGGCAATACCTGCGCCTTCTCCACCGACTCGCGAAAGCGCGTAAAAACCCTCGGCAGTTGTTCGATCTCGAACGGCAGCTCATCGGGCTCGAGCAACGACGACTGCCAATGCGTGTGAACATCGAGACCCGCGGCACGCAATGCTGCCACATCGGCCTCCTCTTCTGGCGCCGCTATCTGCTCACAATGAATTTGTTTGACGCCCAATCGCCGCGCATGGTCGATCAGCAGCTCGACACCACCTCCCGCCAGCACCATCAGACGCTGCGGGCGATCAGCGCTGCCATACACGGATAGCCGCGCACGCAGATCGATCAAGGTGTCGGCGAGCACGCGCCGCCGATGCAGGCCTATGCGCCGATCACAAAAAGGCAACCAAGCGCTTGGCGCATCGTGCCGCGCATCATGTAGATAGACGAGCGCGAGCTCACTCGCCGCATTTGCGGCAGCCATCAAACCGCGCTGATCGTGCAAGCGCAGATCGTTGCGAAACCAGTAGATCGCGCGTGTCATCGACTCGCCGGCGCCCGTCGACAGCGCTCGGAGCAATACTTCACGGCGTCCCAATTCTTGGCCCACGACTTACGCCAAACCATCTCGCGCTCGCAGCGTGCGCAGAGCTTTCGCGGCAGTGCGGCCTTGCTTCCTCGAAAACCGGCGCTGCTCGACTCTCGGGTCAACGCCGACCCACTGCTGCCAACACGCGCTGCGCTTTGATCCAGTGCGGTCGATCGATGAGCTTCCCTTCGATACGCAGAGCACCGACTCCGGGCGATGCATCGAAGGCCGCGATGATCTTGCGGGCTTCATCGATCTCGGCTTCGGTCGGCGTGAAGGCATCGTGGATTGCCGCCACCTGCGCAGGATGGATCGCGAGCTTGCCGACATATCCCGCGCGGCGCGATTCACGAGCCCGAATGCGCATGGCATCGATGTCGCGGATCTCGGTATCGACTGTATCGATCGCAAGCACCCCGGCAGCGGCAGCAGCCGTGAGACAGAGCGAACTCGCCCAAACATACGGCGCTTCGTAGCGACCACTCGAGTCTCGATTGCCGAGCGCACCCAAATCCGTCGCGAGGTCCTCGGCACCCCAGGTCACGCCGAGCGCACGCGTGGGCAGCGCGGCGAAGGTCGACATGGCCAACAAGGCGCCCGCCGTCTCGGTGATCATCGGAATCACCCGAACGGTGCCGACCGTCACGCCTGCAGCAGTCTCGAGGGCCTCGAGCCAATGATCTAGCCGACGCACGTCATCACCGTGGCGCGCCTTCGGCAACATGATTCCATCGGGTCGCGCCGCCACCACGGCGGACAGATCAGCCAGAGCGACGCTCCCGCCCGACTCGGACGCATCAACCGGATTGATCCGAACCCATAGCGGCACGGATCGGCTCGAGCGACGCAGGTAATCGGCGATGTGGCCGCGCGCGTCAGCGCGACGCTCGGCAGCCACGGCATCCTCGAGATCGAAGATCACCGCATCGGCGCCACTGTTTTCTGCCTTTTCGAAGCGCTCGGGACGATCGCCCGGCACGAACAACATCGATCGCATGCGAGGTATTCACTCCAGAATGGAATCAAAACACCTCAAGTTTGCCATGGCACCACCTACGGCGCGGCAAGAACTTGCCTCATCATTACCTTGTTTACCGAAAGATCATTTCGAAATCGAGTTTTTGTCGCGCTTGAAAACTCGAAATGTGAACCGGTTGGCAGTTTTGTCCCCAGCTATCCACCCCAACGGAGGCGACGGCGATGCCTATCGTCATCAATACGAATCTGAATTCGATCACGGCCCAGCGCAGTCTCGAGACGGTCAACCGTCAGCTAACCCAATCCATTCAGCGGCTCTCCTCGGGTCTGCGCATCAACAGCGCCAGAGATGATGCCTCCGGCCTCGTCATTGCAACGCGGCTTACCTCGCAGATCCGCGGCCTCAACGCCGCGGTACGTAATCTGAGCGATGGTATCTCCCTGGTGCAGACGGCCGAGGGTGGCATCAGCTCGATCACCAGCAACCTGCAACGTATCCGAGAACTCGCCGTTCAGTCGGCGAATATCACGCTCACCGAAACCGAGCGTGCCGCATTGCAATCAGAGGTCGCGCTCGCTCGAGAAGAAATCAGCCGCGTCGCGCAGCAAACCACCTTCAACGGTCGCGTTCTCCTGAATGGCACTCTGGGGCCCGGTAACTTCGTCGCGGGCGCCAATATCACCGACGTACTGTCGTTCTCCGGCATCGAAGATCTGCGTGCTACTGCCCTTGGGTTCAATCAAACGACGGGCGCTCCGCCGACGCCTGTGGG
Source organism: uncultured Pseudomonadota bacterium (assembly GCA_903910215.1). Lineage (GTDB taxonomy): Bacteria > Pseudomonadota > Gammaproteobacteria > Steroidobacterales > Steroidobacteraceae > UBA964. The sequence continues at coordinate 2,201 of CAIVYV010000176.1, read as the reverse complement.
TGAGGGCCCCGGTGGTGTCCCGGGCTTCACGCGCACCAACTTGTCAGTGCTGTCTACGGGCACGAGCGTCGCGCAAAGCATCACGGTGCTTGGCACTACATACACTTTGGGCAGCTTCGCGCCGGGTGCCAAGGATCTGACGACGGCCATCAACGGTCTCGGCGTCGCGGGGCTGACTGCCTCGGTCGGTGCGAATACCCTGAACGGTGGCGTCGATAGCAGTTACCTCAACTATTTCGACCCCGAGGGCACTCTCACCATCAACGGTGTCGACATTGCTCTCGTCGGATCACGCAGTAACAACCTGAGTCAAAACGTCGATGCGGCGGTGGCGTCGATCAACGCGCGCACGATCGATACGGGGGTCGTTGCCAGCAACGGCGTCTCACAAGGCAACGGCCTTGTCCTAACCGCTGCCGATGGTCGCAACCTAACGGTGTCTTTCGCAGCCAGCGATATCAATGAAACTCGCGCGCCGATTGGCCCGGGGCCTGGCGGCGTACCAGGCTTCATCGCGACCAACCTCGATGTGACGAGCGCCGCCAGTGCCGGCGCACAGAACGTCAACGTACTCGGCACTAACTACGCGCTTGGTACGTTCACGCGCGATGCGCGCACCCTCGCTGAGGCGATCAACAACGCCGAGATACCGGGCCTGTCGGCCAATGCCGAAGCCAATGTCTACAACGGCGCCCAGAACAGTTCGTACTTCAATTTCTTTGACCCTGAAGGCGTGCTCACACTCAACCAGGTTGCTATCACGCTAACGGGCCTCAAATCGAACAGCCTATCGCAGAACGTCGACCTCGCTGTCGCGGTCATCAATGCGGTGTCGGGACAGACCGGCGTCACTGCCGCAAACGGAACAGCCAATGGCGCCGGCATCATTCTGACGGCAGCCGACGGTCGCAACATCACAGTCGATTTCCAAGCGACCGACATCAATACCCAGCAGACCGTCAGCGGCGCGGGCCCCGGCGGATTACCTGGCTTCATCGCCAACGACATCGCCGTGGCAGGCTCGACGACGGCGGCCGCCCAATCGGTCGAAGTATTGGGCACGAGCTATGCACTCGGCACGTTTGCACCGAGCGCCAATAATCTCGTAAGTGCTATCAATGCTGCCGGGATTGCCGGTCTCACGGCGACCGCCAACGCCAATGTGGTTGAAGGCGAGCAAGACTCGAGCTACTACCAGTACTACGCGCCGCAAGGCATCTTGACGATCAATGGGGTGGACATCGGGCTCTCAGCCAATAAAACGAGCAGCATGACCTCCAACATCGCAACCACCATCAACGCGATCAACCAAATGTCGGCGCAGACGGGTGTTGTCGCCCAGAATGGGTTCTCCGATGGCAAGGGCGTTGTGCTCACGGCAGCCGATGGCCGAACGATCACGGTTACTTTCCAGGCGACCGATGTCGGCAACCAGACGGCACCCGATTACTCGACCACCGCCGGTAACTTCGGCGTCGCGATCACCGGTGCCGCCGGTCAAACCGGTACGATTGATCTCGCCTATCTTGCGCCAACGGGTGTACTGACCGGCGATGTCACTTTCAGCGCGAGCACGGGCCTCACGCAAACCAACTTCGATGTCGTGGGGGAACTCGGTCCCGACACCGACCCGGCGCCCGATTTCGCCACCGTTGCCGGTAACTTCGGTTTGCTGAAGACGAGTACGGCGGGTGTCGCCGGCTCCATCTCGATTGCCTATGCAGCGCCGACGGGCGTGTTGAGTGGCTCCGTGCAGTTCAACTCGGCCACCGGACTCGCTCAGACCGCCTTCAGCGTGCAGGGGGAGCTTGGCCCTGATACGGATCCGGCGCCCGATTACTTGAGTGCGGCCGGCAACTTCGGCATCACCACGACCGGCCCGAACGGCGTCTCGCCCAGCATCAACATCAGCTACGTCGCGCCGAGTGGCGTGTTGAGCGGCACGGTCGAGCTCAGCGAGTCGACCAACGTAAACGATCGCGTGTTGCAGGTGGTGGGCTCGCTTCAAAGCCCAGACTTCCGCTCCGTCGCCAATATCGATGTTTCCTCGATTACCGGCGCGAACTTGGCTATCCAGACGATCGATGGCGCACTGCAGACCGTCAATTCGACTCGCGCGCGACTAGGCGGTGTCTTGAACCGACTCGATAGCGCCATCGATAACCTGCGCGTCGCCGAGGAGAACCAGATCGCCGCGCGCT
>CAIVYV010000175.1 GCA_903910215.1 uncultured Pseudomonadota bacterium | reverse complement strand
GAAGTCATGGCGGATAAAAAACTCGCCAAGGATCTACGCGAAGTTTACGACGACGAACTTTGATGGCGCGGTCAACCATGGGTACCTCGCTCCCTTGGATCGTGTTGAAGTTTGGAGGCACCAGCGTCTCCTCCGAGCCCAATTGGCGGCACATCTGCGAGATCGTTCGGCAGCGTCGGAGCACCGGCGCTCGGATACTCATCGTCCACTCGGCGCTGAGCGGCGTTACCGATCGTCTCGAGAAGTTGCTTGAGGCTGCCCTGCGAGGCGAGCACCTCCAACTGCTGGCGGCACTGCGTCAGCGTCACGCTGAACTCGCCACATCTCTCGGTATCGCGCCGCAGGCTGAAAGGGCGTTGGAGCCATGGTTCAACGAACTGGCGCAGCTCATCGATAGCATCGCGTTGATTCGCGAAGTCACTGAAAAGTCGCGCGCGCGCGTCATGGCGATGGGGGAGCTGCTGGCAACCGAGATCGGCGCCTGCTATTTGCGTAGCCAGGGCCTCGAGGTTGCCTGGCTCGATGCGCGCAGCGTCCTGCGAGCGGAACAGCGCGAAGCAGCCAGTATCAAGGCGAGTTATTTGTCCGCGACCTGTGACTTCGCGCCAAACGCCGAGGCGGGCGCAGCGGTCGCCGCCGTCGGTGATGTCGTGATCACGCAGGGATTCATCGCTAGTGATGACACCGGAGACACCGTTTTGCTGGGCCGTGGTGGCTCGGACACGTCTGGTGCGTATTTCGCGGCGTTGCTTGCGGCGCAGCAGCTCGAGATCTGGACTGATGTTCCCGGAATGTTCAGCGCGAATCCGCGCTCGATGCCGACGGCACGTCAACTGCTCGAGCTTACCTATGACGAGGCGCAGGAAATTGCGACCGCCGGCGCGAAGGTACTGCATCCACGTTGCTTGCTGCCGGTCAGACAGTACGGCATTCCGCTTTTCGTATACGCCACCCAGGTTCCGCAATTGCGCGGTACGCGCATCACCGCCGTCCCGGGCAGTGATGCGGCACAGGTTAAGGCGATCTGCGTCAAGAAGGGCATCACGCTCGTCTCACTCGAGAGCCCCGGAATGTGGCACCAGGTTGGCTTTCTGGCCGACGTGTTCCAGATCTTCAAGAAGCACGGCCTCTCGGTCGATTTGGTGTCGACCTCAGAGACCAACGTAACGGTGTCGCTCGACCCGCAAGCCAATGCACTCGATAGCGCCGTACTCGCGCAGTTGCAGGCCGATCTGAAGCCGCTCTGCAGAGCCGATCTGATCGGTCCGTGCGCCTCGGTCAGCGTGGTCGGCCGCAATATTCGTAGCATCCTGCACCAGCTGGGCGGTGCGCTCGAGCTCTTTGCTGAGCAAAGAATTCACCTCGTGAGCCAAGCGGCGAACGATCTGAACCTCACCTTCGTCGTCGATGAAAATCAGGGTGATCGCCTCGTTGAAGGACTGCATGAACTCTTGATTCGACCGGTACGCGATGACGCCGTCATCGGTCCGACTTGGGAGCGTCTCTTTGGTAGTGGCCGACAGGTCAGTGAAACGAATGTCGAGCCGTGGTGGCAATTGCGTCGATCGGCTCTGCTCGAGCTGATGCAGGCGCGCGATTGCGCCTATGTTTATGACGTTGCGACCGTTTTGCAGCGTTGTACGAATTTGCGCTCCATGAAATCGCTCTCGCGTGTGTCGTATGCGATGAAGGCCAACTCCAGTCCCGAACTGTTGCGGGTAATCCATTCGAGCGGTCTCAAGATCGAGTGCGTCTCGATCGGCGAGATCGACCGTGCCTTCGAAGCGATCCCTGCGCTGCAAGCGGAAGAAGTGCTGTTCACGCCGAACTTTGCGCCGCGAGAGGAATATGCGGCTGCTCTGGCGCGAGGGGTGCACGTCACTCTCGATAATCTACATCCGCTTGAGCACTGGCCCGAGTTGTTCAAAGGGCGCAGCGTTTTCGTTCGAATCGATCCAGGCAGCGGTCGTGGTCACCATCAGCACGTTCGAACAGGTGGCATCCATTCGAAATTCGGCGTTGCTCAAGAAGATGCGGCGCGATTTGCGGCCGCTGCCCAATCTGCCGGTGCCACGGTCGTCGGTTTACATGCCCATGCCGGTAGCGGCGTGCACGATCTTGACAACTGGACTCGCACCGCACGTTTGTTGCTCGCTCTGAGGGAGACTTTCCCGCAGGTGCGCGTGATCGATGTCGGCGGCGGAATCGGCGTTCCGGATCGCCAAGGCGGTTCGGCCTTCGATATGGCGGGGCTCGATGCCGCGCTGCTCGCGCTCGATTTTTCGACCGCCGGCGTCGAACTGTGGATGGAGCCCGGGCGCTACGTCGTCGCCGAGGCCGGAGTGCTGCTCGCCAAGGTGACCCAGACCAAGACGAAGGGCGCAGCGGGCTACGTGGGTGTAGCGACGGGCATGAACTCGCTGATTCGCCCCGCGCTTTACGGCGCACATCACGATATCGTCAATCTTTCTAGGCTTGGCGAAACAGATGACGGGATTTTTGATGTCGTCGGGCCCATTTGCGAGACGGGCGATGTGCTGGGCCATGATCGCGCTTTGCCGACGACAACCGTCGAGGGTGACATACTGCTGATCGCAACCACGGGCGCTTACGGCGCCTCGATGGCATCGCACTACAATTTGCGCTCGCCAGCTGAAGAGTTGTTGCTGCGTTGATGGCGTTCGGCGAGGCGGGCTGTGACGTCTTCCAAGTCCAAGCCCTTGGCTCGTAACAGCACGAGGGTGTGATAGAGCAGATCCGCTGCCTCGTCGATGATCTTGTTTCGGTCGTCCGTGGTGGCCGCTAGCGCGAGTTCCACGCCTTCCTCACCCACCTTTTGCGCCATGCGCTGCGTGCCGGCCGCCAGCAGCCTGGCCGTGTAACTCGATTCGGGTGATTCACTCGCCCGTTGCGCGATGATGTACTGCAGCTGCGCGAGGAATCCAACCCCGGAGTTTGCTTCGCCAAAGCACGTGGCGCTGCCGGTATGACAGACCGGGCCAGCGGGCAACGCACGAGCGAGCAGCGTGTCCTGGTCGCAATCGGCGGTCAGCG
>CAIVYV010000174.1 GCA_903910215.1 uncultured Pseudomonadota bacterium | reverse complement strand
CTTACGTCTTCCGTTTGAGCGCGCTGTCGGGGGACTTGCAGCGGCCGGAGTTCACTGCTCCGGAGGTACCAGACGATTTCCGCTATGACGAAAACGGTCAGCGTTCAACGGGCAAGAAAACATGAGTAAGAGCAAGACCCCAAGTTGGTACGGCAAGAGCGTAGCAGTCGACGTGGAATCGGCACTGCGTTCCGGTGCTATCGACAGTGTCGTGATGGCAACTGGAGCGATGACCGTCTTGTCGCAAGTGTCGCGCGAACTGGTACGACGACTGCGTGAGATTGGTGCGCGAGTTGAGTTCTATCAGAAGGGCGACGTGGATGCCGCGATACACGCGGCAAACAAATTACTTGCGGACGTTCCTGTGGATCAGTTGACGGCAGCACGCGTCGATGAGGCGCCACGGCTATTGTTGATCGACGGTGCCGAGCAGCTCGAAGAGTCGGAGTTGTTGGCGTTGCAGCGTCTCAGTCGTGCTCTGCGCGGATCCACATTCCGCACTGTTTACTTTCTCAAGGCGGATAGCGAGTACGGGTTAGCCGAGCCGGTGCAGCGTTTGGTGCAAGGCAGTTCGACTTGGTGGATCGAGGGTACTGCGCCGATCTCCCCGCGAATCATGCAGGCCGAAACGCGGGAGCCGGCAGAGAGGCAACTTGAGAAGCAACCAGAGAAGCAAGAAGCGAAGCCCTCAATCGAGTTGGATGTCGCCGAGCGCGACGATGTATTGACCGCGTTGGCCGCTGAGCGTGCACGTGAACGCGGTTTCGATGCGACGCATCGCCCGTGGTGGGCGCTCTACGGAAAGGCGGCAGCGATGCTCGTGGCGGTGGTCTTGTTGGTGTCAGGTGGATGGTTCGTCCAAACCCAACTGACTCAAGATAATCGTTTGCGAGTCTACGACTGTGGAGTGTATCCGGACGAGGCCACCTTAGACGTCGTCCGTGAGCGCTTGGGGCGAAATGTCCCGACGCGCGTACTGCGTGAGCAGGATAAGTGGCGTTTACAGGTTGGGCCTTTTGAAGGCGCTGCGGATGCCGATCGTCACTTGAGTCAGATTTGGGGCGTCGGTCCCTGCCGAGTGAATCCGTCGATTGTGCAAAACACCAAAAAAGGGTGAGTTCGATGAGCGATAGAAAAAATTCCGATGATCACTTCCATCCGGACGAAACGGGAATATTGAAGTCTACCACCAGTGGACCGCAACGCATGAGTGAGTTTATGAACTCAGCGGTGTCCGAGAGTGCGGTGAGTCGCGCTGAGATCGAAGTCCAGAAGAATCAGGTCTATGTTGGGGCGACACCAGCGGCCGTGCCGAACGAGGTGTTTGTCGGACAGACACCTGAGGCTCCGAAGTCAGAGGAAAAAAAAGTAGAGGAATTACAGGAAACACTCGCTAAAGCCGATGTTCTGGTCGAGAGTTTTGAGCAGCGTCAGGCAAAGTTGACTGAAGTCTATGATCAGGCTGAAAAAATGCTGGAAGAAGTCTCACGAATCAAAGAGGCGTTGACCTTCGATAACAAGCTGCGTGAGCGGATCGAAGCCACGATTGCGCGTACCAAGAATCTGCGTCGCGGCGTTAAGCGCTGATTGGAATAGGAAGCGTCATCATGACTGAAGAAAAGAAATCTCAGGAACACTCAGGTGCAGAAAAGGCTGAGGTCAGTCCGCTCGAGACCTTGACCTCACTCGTTCTCGATGCAGCAGACGCTGCGAATGACAGTGCGCACGTCACGAGCGAAGCGCTTGCACGATTATCGCGTGTGGTTGAAGCCAATGAGGAGACTACTAAGGCGGTGCGCAATGCGCCAGCGATTCTGGGTGCAGTAATCCTGGGCATCGGTATCGTGTTGGCTATCGTGATCGCCATCGTGTTTCGTGACATCTCAGCCAAGAGTGATGCGCTAGTTGCCGTCATGAATAATCAGGCGGAGCAGATCGAAGCGCTCGAGGGCAGCCTCAAGCGAGTTGCGCAGTTCGAAGAAGTTCTCAAGAAATACGAGAAAATCGCTGACGATACAACTCAGCGTGCCATGGTCGTTCTTCGTGAGCAGACCAAGGCGGATCGTGCCGCGATGATCGATCTCGAGAGCCGTCGCCTAAAGGAAATTCTCGGTACCGCTCGTGAAGATGCAGCGGCGCGACCCGCAGCGGCCAAGGCTGAAGAGGCTGCTCGCGCGGCTGTGATCGAAAGGACGATCGCCAAAGCTAACGAAGCTCAGAGTGCCAATCTCGATAAGGCGATTGCGCGGCTCGATGCGCGTATCAACGAGCTCATGGTAGCGGTGAAGGGGATCAAGCCACCGGCTACAGCGGCGGGATCAAATCGTGCTGCTGCGTTAACCGACGCACAGGCTCGCGAACTGAAGAAAACGGCTGAAGACGTCGCGACGCTCCGTAAGGAGATGTCTGAACTTCGTTCGCTGCTCGAGAAGAAGTCGCCGGAATTACAGGGCGGTGTGCCGGCGTTTCGCAAGCAGACCGGCAACTAAGCAGGGCAGCTATTTACAGCGGAATCGCGATGCAACTCTCGGTAGCGCAGAGATCTGGGCTGCCGGAGACGACTTCTAGTTCGCCGTTGCGTGCCGGGTCACTACCCGTAATGCGAGCTACGGGCCAGCTTTCGAGCTTGTTGGCTGGAACGACCGGCACAAGTAGTAGCATCTGATTTGTCTTGGCGCCGCGCACACCCTGAATATCGAGAGCGAGTTTTGCGCCTGGACTCTTCACCAACGTAAAGCTCAAGGGGGCGCAGGCAAATTCGTCGAGTAGCTTGTGTGTGCCACGCTCAAGATCTTCTACTGTTGATCGCAACCAGGGGGCGTCGCTGGCCTCACCTTGGTACGGACGTACCTGAATCGGGATGCGGGCCGTGATTTCATGTGTGTTGCCAGCCAAGCGCGCATTGAGTACGAGTTTTCGTGGTGTGCGGATCCAATCTGTTAGCTCGCGATGTCCTTGCGTGACGCCCGCAAAATTGGTCTCCACTGCCATCGTGGCGATACGTTCGCCGCTAGCGGATTCGGATAAATGGGTACCCGGATGCGCCTCGATCAGTTGGCGAAGACGCTGTGCTCCAAGATCAGCGAGACGTGCCCGCTCGCTGGGGGACCAAGCCGGATGTGCTTCACCCTCGAACCAGGTCAGGCGTACCGGGCGACTCCAGCCCGCTTTGACGGTTGGTGACGGCGATGCGCAGTGTGTCGGTTGCGTGCATTTTGCCAATGCCTCGCCCGTCGTGTCGTCCTGTAAACAGGCTTGCCACTGCGCTGCGCGATCGAGTAACTCGTCCTGCGTTTCTGCAGCGAGTACTGGGTTTGCACTCAGGCTCGATAGTGCCGCAACGACAGCGAGACGGATGTTCATCGAGAGGCCGTTGCGTTACGTAGCCGAACAACTTCAACACCGGGCAATCGCAGCGTCGTCTGGTACGTGTCGTTGCCAAGCGGTTCAATGCTGATGACTTCGACGCCTTGCAGACGACCGGTGACACGCGTGCGGGTGACGTCGTTCTGCAGGCGATTGTCGTCGGTCGCGCTTTCGCTGCCGAAGGTCACGCCGTAGACAAGTTCGGCCATATTTCGATAGGCATCGATCCGAGAGGCCCGAGCCGCCATCAAGCGACGTTGCGCCACATCCGTACTCGGTTGAGCCGTGATGGAGGCATAGCCAACGGCAATCAAATCCTCTGGGTACACGGGCGGTGCGGCTGCCGGAGCCGGGGGCTTGCGTGGCCGCACGTTTAGTCGCGAAAGCAGTGCCTGTGCACGCTCGAGTCGACGAGGTTCGGCAGTAGCCGCAGTCGG
>CAIVYV010000173.1 GCA_903910215.1 uncultured Pseudomonadota bacterium | reverse complement strand
TTCGGGTCCGCGGTGACTTTGCGCCGGCGTCGTTCTTGTCGAGCGCGCTGACCAAAGAGCTGCGACTCGGAGAGGATGGTCAGCGGCGGCGCATCGAGTGCGAGACCGGCGAGCTCTGGCGCGATCGTGATCGCAAGCGTAGCGTCGCTCTCGAGAAATGCCTGCCAGCCATCGACGAGCTTCGCGCGCAGTGACGCGCCTCGCAGTAACTCGCCGAGCACCTCGCGACGACCGGGGGAATCGGCAGCTAGCAGGACTCGTCCCGGATAGCCATCGAGAAAATCTTTCAGCGGGGCGAGCGGGCGCTCCGCTCGCGCGTCGATGCGCAGTTCGCGCGGCGCATGGGTACCGAGGCTGCTCTCGTCATCGCGTGCAAACGTATCGATGGTGACGCGCGGATGAGAGTGGCAGGCGGCCAGCACGGTCGCTTCGTCGATGAACAGCTCGTCGGGCTTGAGCAGCGGGCGTTCGATGTCGCCGCAGCGATCGTCGTAGCGCGCTCGCAGCGCTTCCCAGCTACGGCCGATCACGGTCTCGAGCCCGAAGGTGGCATCGACGATGACGGCACCGTCGGGTAGGTAGTCAAACAGCGTGGCGGTTTCTTCAAAGAAAAGCGGCAGATAAAACTCGATTCCCGCCGGTGCCATGCCGTCGGAGACGCCGCGATAGATGGCGCTGCGGGTCGGATCGCCGTCGAAGCGCGTGCGGTAGCGACGCCGGAAGGCGCGTACCGAATCGCCATCGAGGGGAATCTCTCGAGCCGGCAGCAAGCGTACTGAGGCGAGTGATTCGCCGGAGCGCTGCGTCTGCGGATCGAAGCGTCGGATCGCTTCGATCTCGTCGTCAAAGAGATCGATGCGCAGCGGGCTTGTCGTGCCCATCGGGTACACATCGAGCAGGGATCCGCGCAAAGCGAAGTCGCCCGGGTCGGTCACCTGGCTCACGCTGCAATAGCCTGCTTCGGTCAAACGCAACTTGAAGGCATCGAGTGCGAGTGTGTCACCGACCGAGAGCGAGAAGCTGCGACCGGCGACGTAGGGCTTGGGTGGCAGGCGTTGCAGCAGGGTATCGACGCTTACGATCAAGACACCGCGACGCGCTTGCGGCAATTCGGCGAGCGCAAGCAGGCGCTCCGAGGTGATATCCGGATGCGGCGAGAAAACATCGTAGGGCAGTACTTCCCAGTCGGGCAGGCTCAAGAGTGGCAGACCATCGGGCGCGAAGAAAGCGAGCTCGGCGCGCCGTCGCTCGGCGCTGCGGCTATCGGCCTCGATGATGATCCATGGGCGATCCTCGCGAGCTGCGGCCTCGGCGATCGCGAGGGCGGTCGCGCTCGCGTGCAGGCCGGACCAGTGCACCTCGGGGCGACTGGCATCGGGGGTCCGTGATTTCAGTAGCCCGGTTGGCATGGGCGCGCAAGCTTACAGACCCGTCCCGGGGAGGCAAGCCCTGTGATGTGGTTAAATCCCCACCCTGATGTTCCAGCCCCTGTCGTTGTTCGTTGGCCTGCGATACGTGCGCTCACGAACGCGAAAATTCTTCGTCTCGTTCATCACCTGGGTATCGCTGATCGGGGTGTGCGTGGGCGTGGCTGCGCTCATCGTCATCCTCTCGGTCATGAACGGCTTCGAGGGGGAGTTGCGGG
>CAIVYV010000172.1 GCA_903910215.1 uncultured Pseudomonadota bacterium | reverse complement strand
CGACAATATTTTGATCCCGTGTTTCTTTTGCCGACGCTGCCCTTGATCGCGCTCGCGGCGGTCGGTAGCCATTCGCTGTGGAAGAAAGGGCGGTTGCGTGAGCGTCGTACCGGTATCTTGGTGGCACTCGTGGCTGCCGCCTTGCTCACCGCCGTGTTGGTGTTTGCCGTATGGGAAGGCGCGAAGGTGCTCACACCGATCGGATTCTTGGTCGGCGCTTGGTTGCTGTTCTCGGCGTTGGTCGACCCGATCGATCGCTGGCGACGTCGCTTGTCGATGACGCCCGCCATCATCGGTATGACCATCGCGCACGCGTCGCTCGGCTTTTTCGTAATCTCGGTCACTGCCGTCGAGAGCTACACGCGCGAGCGTGATATCGCGCTCGCGGTCGGTGAGTCCGGTACGGTCGGTGAATTCAAATACGAACTGCGCTCGCTCGAGTTCGTGGAAGGTCCGAACTATGACGCGTTGCGCGGCGAAGTTGCCGTCAGCGAGCGTGGCGAGCCCATCAGCGTGCTGTATCCGGAGAAGCGCAACTATTGGGTGCAACGTCAGCAGATGACAGAGGCCGGTATCGACATGCAGTGGTCGCGAGATGTGTTCGCGGCCTTGGGAGAAGATCTTGGCGCCGGGCGTTGGAGTGTTCGGGCGCAGGTTCGTCCACTGATCAATTACGTGTGGCTGGCCGCGTTGTTGATGGCGATCGGTGGCGTCATCGCCGCGCTCGATCGTCGCTATCGCAAGCGTGGTGAGGCGGCATGAATCGGTTTCTGTTGCCCGCGGGGGTTTTTGCCGCGTTGGTTGCGTTGTTGTTCGTCGGCATCCAGCGGTCGCCCAACAAATCGGTGATTGCCTCGCCACTGATCGACAAGCCGGCGCCGCAGTTCGAGTTGCCCGTGCTCGGTTCGAGCGAGACGTTCGCGAGCGAGTCCATGCGCGGGCGCTGGTATCTGCTCAACGTCTGGGGCACTTGGTGCGCGGAGTGTCGCCGCGAACATGACATTCTGCTTGAGATCGCCGGCGGCGGCGAGATACCGATCGTCGGCCTCAATTGGAAGGACGATCCTGCTGCGGCACAACAATGGTTGGAGCAGCTCGGCAATCCCTATTCGGTCATCCCGGCAGATCGCGAAGGTCGCGTGGCGATCGACTGGGGCGTTTACGGCGCGCCAGAAACCTTTCTGATCGATGATCGTGGCGTCGTACGCTACAAGCATGTGGGTGCTCTGCATCCGCTCGCTTGGGAGAGCGAGTTCTTGCCACGCATCCGGGGTGTCAAATGAAGATCGGCCAGCGGCACTGGTCTGCTTTTTTTTGGAGTCTCTTGCTTGGTCTGTCAATGAGCTCGGTGTTTGCCATCGATCCGATCGAGTTGGCGGATCCCGTGTTGCAAGAGCGATATCGCAGTCTGACGCACGAGTTGCGTTGCATGCAGTGCCAGAACCAATCGATTGCCGATTCTCCGGTGGGTCTTGCCGGCGATCTTCGTCGAGAGGTTCGCGAGTTGCTCGAGTCCGGCAAGACGGATGCAGAAATTCGCGACCATCTGAGCGCACGCTACGGTGATTTCATCCTGTTTCGACCGCGCTGGTCATGGCGTACGGCTTGGCTTTGGTTGACGCCCGCCTTGCTGCTTGCGCTTGGGTTGTTCGTCGCCGTGCGTATCGTCCGACAACGTGCTGCGATGGTTGATCAAGCCGACGACAACGATAACGAGAGGGCTGGGCGGTGACGCTATTTTGGATCGGAGCGATCGTACTTTTAGCGGCTAGCATTGCCGCTCTCGTTTGGCCGTTGGCACGCGAGCGCGCCCAGCGCGGTGTCGCTGTCGCCTTGGCGGTTGCAGTCGTGTTGGCGAGCGTATTGCTGTACCGCGAATGGTCAAACTGGGATCGAACCCAGGCGGCTGAAGCGGCTGAGCAGTCGGCCATGGTTGGGCGTCTCGCAAGACGCTTGGAAAAGAACCCGGATGATGTCGAAGGTTGGTTGACGCTCGGGCGATCCCAGTTGGCGATCGGTCAGTACCCGCTTGCACAACGAGCGTTTCGTCGAGCAGATCGTTTGGAAGAGGGTCGAAACCCCGAAGCACTGCTTGGCATGGCCGAGGCGATGGTATTGCAAGCCGATGGCGAGGTGGACGAGCGTTCCGGTCGCTTGTTCGAGATGGCGCTCGTGCTGGCGCCGCAATCGGAGAAGGCCTTGTTCTTTTCTGCGGTAGCCGCTCAAAAACGCGGTGAGACGGCGCTGGCCATCCAACGATTCGAGACCATGCTTGCGATGTCACCACCGCCTGAAGTGCGCAGTATCCTCGAGCAACAGGTGGCGAGCCTCAAGGGTGCGTCGCCGTCGGAGGATGTGTCCGCGTCACGCGCAGGAGCGGCACCTGTCGCTGCCGTTGGCCCTGATCAGGCCGTTGGCGGTGCTGCCCGAGTGCAGGTCGAGGTGTCTGCTTCGGCAGCTATGCGCCAGCGGATTCAGAGCGGTGGTGTGTTGTTCGTGTTCGTGCGTGTGCCTGGCCAGCCGGGTCCGCCGCTCGCGGTGAAGCGCGTCTCGGTTGATTTGCCGGTCACTCTCGAGTTGACGGCGCGCGACAGCATGGTCCCGGGTCTAGAGATTCAAGCGGGGCAAGCGGTCGAAGTGTCGGCCAAATGGTCCAAGGACGGTGTTGCGACGCCTCGCGCCGGTGATCCGATCGGCAGCATCCCCTACAAAGTCGGACAAGATGGCCTTAAGAGCTTAGTGATCGACGAGCTGAGTCGATGACCACGGCAATGGCCAGCGCATCGGCGCGGCTGCGCTGGTTGGTGGCACCCGGTGAAGGTCGAGCCTTGTTCGCAGCGGCGGGGGCCTATTTTCTGCTGCTCGCTGGCTACTACATGCTGCGCAGTCTGCGCGAGGCCTTCGCGCTGGAAGTAGGGCGCGACTATATCGCCACGCTCTTCTACATCACGTTCTTCGTGATGATGGCAGTGCTTCCGCTCTATTGGTATCTCGTGGCGCGCTTACCTCGCCGCCAGTTGTTTCCGGTCATTTATGCCGCTGTCGTCGTGCTGTTTGCGGCGCTTGCGCTCGGCATGTCGGGTCAACCGGGTAACAAGACGCTGGCTGCGGTGTATTTCGTTGCGGTGACCTCGCTCAATCTTTTTATCGTGTCGGTGTTTTGGAGCGTGATGGTCGATGCTTGGAGGTCGGACGCTGCAAAGCGTTTGTTTGGCTTCATCGCCGCAGGCGGTAGTGCCGGCGCGATCGCTGGACCGCTATTCAACGCGCTGTTTGTGCAGAGCATCGGTCCGACGACGACCATCCTAGTCGCGTGCTGCTTCATCGCACTCGCCATCGTGCTGGGGCGTCGGGCGCAGCAAGTCGAGGCGCAAACCGACAGCGCCAGCGTTGATCCGGATGTGCGCCTCGCGATGCCCGTGGGTGGTCGTGCCATCGATGACCTAAAGCGTCTTGTCACCTCGCCCTATCTGCTCGCGATCGCCGGCTTGATTATCGGCGGTCAAATCTTGGGCGGATTCATGTACCAAGAGCAGGCGAAGTATGTGGAGGCGGAATACACGACGCTCGCTGATCGTGCCGCCTTGTTCGCGCGTATTGACCTCGCAGTCAGTGTGTTAGCGCTGATCTTTCAAGGCGGTGTGGTGGGTTGGGTCGCTGCCAAGGGTGGCTTGCGTATCGCGCTGGGTCTCGTACCAATGATGCTGATCGGGTCATTGGTACTGCTCGCGCTGATGCCGGTTGGAGCCGTGCTCATCGCCACGCAGGTGTTCCGTCGTGCGATCGACTACGGCATGTTCAAACCGACCCGTGAGATGCTCTTCACGGTGCTCAACCCCGAGAGCAAGTTCAAGAGCAAGAGCCTGATCGACACTTTGCTGCAACGGGGCGGGGACAGCGTTAGTCAACTGGCCTATCCGCTCGTGGCGGGGCTCGGTCTTGTCGGAGTGTCGTGGGTTTTGAGCGGTGTGAGTCTCATCATGTTGGTCGTAGCCGTTTGGCTCGGTGGCGTGTTCGGTCGGCACGAACGCGAGAGCGGAACTCACGATCGATGAATTCGGCGCAGGATACTTTGCCGGCAGCGCGTATCGACGCTGCCGGGCGGCGCCGTGTTGCTTGGCGCGCGCTGCTGACGATCGCGGCGCCTCTAATGATCACCAATGCCATTCAGGCGGTGCTCAATCTCACCGACGTTTGGTTCATCGGGCGTCTCTCAACTGATGCTGTCGCTGCGATCGGAGCCATCTACTGGCTCATGACCT
>CAIVYV010000171.1 GCA_903910215.1 uncultured Pseudomonadota bacterium | reverse complement strand
CGCTTCATCAATCGCGCGGAGCTCGATCAGAACGAGGCCAACATCATGCGCGGCATTCTCACAGCCGTGCAGAACAAACGCCGTCAGGCCGGGCCGCGCGAGTGACCTCGTCGCGAGTGACCTCGCCGCTGGTGCCTATATTTCTCGATCACGCGTCGACGACGCCCTGTGATCCCGAGGTCATCCGCGCGATGTGCGATTGCCTTGCGGGTGATACGGGCATCGGTAATCCCTCATCAAGCACGCATTATTTTGGCAAGGTTGCAGCCGATCTCATCGAGCAAGCGCGAGGCGATATCGCAGCCCTGATCGGCGCCGATCCGCGCGAGTTGATCTTCACTTCCGGTGCGACCGAGTCCGACAACCTCGCCATTCTGGGTATCGCGCGTGGGCGAAACGATTTAGGTCGTCACTTCGTCACCTCACGTATCGAGCATAAGGCAGTACTTGATCCCTGCAAATACCTGCAAAAACGCGGTTGGCAGATCACCTGGCTCGAACCGCAAGCCGACGGTCTCATCGACCCCGAGGCGCTGCGTCGTGCGTTACGTACCGATACGCAGTTGGTGTCGATCATGCACGCCAACAACGAGACGGGCGTCGTGCAAGACATCGCGGCAATCGCCCGCGTGTGTCGCGAGGCGGGCGTTTTGTTGCACGTCGATGCGGCGCAATCGCTTGGCAAGTTACCGCTCGATGCGCACGCGCTAGATGTCGATCTGCTCTCGCTGTCGGCGCACAAGATGTACGGCCCTAAGGGGATCGGTGCGCTCTACGTGTCGGCCCGTGCGAGGCCGTGGCTTGAGCCCTTGAGTTACGGAGGTGGTCACGAGCGGGGCCTTCGTCCGGGCACCTTGGCGACCCACCAGATTGTGGGCTTCGCAGCTGCTGCCCGTCTCGCTGCCAGTCGAATACACAGCGATGCCGAACAGGCAGCCTCGCTGGTACGTGAGTTCAAGAGCGCGCTGGCCGATCTCGACGGAGTGCGTTTCAATGATTACCGGGAGGATCACCCGCAGCGGCGGCTGCCCGGCTTGGTGTCCGTGACGTTCGAGCGTGTCGAAGGCGAGAGTCTGCTGGCAGCGATACCCGAGATCGCCGTCTCGAGTGGTGCGGCTTGCGATTCGGCCTCCGGCGAACCCTCGTATGTTTTGCGCGCGCAAGGCGTCCCGGTGGAGTGGGCCCGTTCGACGCTGCGGGTGGCTTTTGGTCGCGGCAATACGCTGTCGCAGGCGAGATTCGCCGCTACCGTGATTCACCGGGCGGTTTTGCAGCTGCGCGATCGGGATGCCGACTCGGTGCCCGAGCCGTTGCTCGCCGCAGGCGTCGCCTGGGCGGTCGGTGAGGCGGGTTCGTATCGCGAGGGGATGCGGGTCCGCTGCCACCTCGCTCTCGATGCGCACGGTCGGATCGCAGCGGCCGGTTTCAGAGCCTTTGCCTGCCCGGATCTGTGGCGGATGCTACAGGCGTTTGAGCGGCAGTGGCCGGGCCTTAGGCCCGAGACGGCCGATCTTGGCGATCCGTCGCAGTGGGCTCTGCAATTTCAGGTGCCCATCGAGAAACTCGGGCGGTTGATTCGGGTCGAAGATGCGTGGCGCGCTGCCAAAGAGGCGCTAGAATCGACCCACTCACGAGGTGATACGAGACCATGACGATTTCCTTGACGCCCGCTGCGGCGGATCGCGTGAAGAACTTCCTGGAGACCCGCGGCCAAGGCATTGGCTTGCGACTCGGGGTGCGCAAGACCGGCTGCTCGGGTTTTGCCTACGTCATCAATTACGCCGACTCGACCGAACCCCAAGACCTCATCTTCGAGGACCGTGGGGTGAAGGTTTTCGTCGATCCCGCCAGCCTCCCGCTGATTGATGGCACCGAGATCGACTTCGTGAAGCAGGGCCTGAACGAGGCCTTTAAGTTCCGCAACCCCAACGTGAAGGGCGAATGTGGTTGCGGAGAAAGCTTCAGCGTTTAAAAAAACCTTGCCATCCAGTCACTTGCGCGCTTCCTCGCGTTGCCGGGGTGGTGCCCTCACGGGTACACTACGCGGCTACCTTTTTTCCAACAAACCCTGAAGGATGTTTCGCATGGCCTTGGAACGCACTTTTTCGATCGTCAAACCCGACGGCGTCGCCCGCAACCTCATCGGTGAGGTCTATCGTCGCTTCGAGCAGGCGGGTCTCAAGATCGTCGCCGCTCGCATGGTGCACCTGTCCAAGACCGAGGCGGAAGGTTTCTACGCCGTTCACCGTGAGCGCCCGTTCTTCAACGACCTCGTGAAGTACATGACCTCGGGCCCGGTGGTGTTGCAGGTGCTCGAGGGCGAGAACGCCATCGCGAAGAACCGCGAGATCATGGGCGCCACCGATCCGAAGAAGGCGGCGCCGGGCACGATCCGCGCTGACCTTGCCCAAAGCATCGAGGCGAACACCGTGCACGGTTCCGATGGTCCGGAGACGGCCGCTCAGGAAATCGCCTACTTCTTCCGCGGCATCGAGATCTGCCCGCGCGGCTGATCGCTCGCGATCGACGTTATGACCGAAGCTGCCACCGCGCGAACGAATCTGCTCGGGCTCGAGAAAGCCGAGCTGGAGTCGTTCGTGGGCGGGCTCGGGAACAAGCCCTTCCGCGCGCGCCAGCTGATGAGCTGGATGTACAAGCGCGCGGAGGGCGACTTCGCTTCCATGACGGATCTCGCCAAAGATTTCCGTGCGCAGTTGCAAGGCTGCGCCGAAATTCGCGTGCCCGAGATCGTCTCGCGGTACGACTCGGCCGATGGCACCCGAAAGTGGCTGCTACGGGCCGATAGTTCGCAGGCCTTCGAGATGGTCTTCATCCCGGAGATCGATCGCGGCACGCTCTGCATTTCCTCTCAAGTCGGTTGCGCACTCGACTGTTCTTTTTGCTCGACGGCGCAGCAGGGCTTCAACCGCAATCTCTCGACCGCTGAGATCGTAGGTCAGGTGTGGCTGGCGAATCGCGAGCTCGGTTTCGAACCGGGCGGCGATCGACGTATCACCAACGTTGTCTTCATGGGCATGGGCGAGCCGCTTGCGAACTTTCGTAACGTGGTGCCCGCGATCCGCATTTTGCTCGATGATCTGGGATTCGATATTTCGCGCCGTCGCGTGACCCTCTCGACGTCGGGTCTCGTACCGCAGATGTACAAGCTTGCCGAAGAGGTGAACTGCGCGCTCGCCGTATCACTGCATGCGCCTAACGACGCGCTGCGCAACGAGCTCGTGCCGATCAATCGTAAGCATCCGATTGCTGAGTTGCTCGATGCCTGTTGGCACTACATCGACGAGCAGAACGGCCGCAGCGTGACGTTCGAATACGTCATGCTCGATGGCGTGAATGACCAACTCGAGCACGCGCGGGCACTCGCGAAGATGTTCAAGGGTCGTCCGGCCAAGCTCAATCTCATTCCGTTCAATCCGTTCCCAGGCACGAGCTACCGTCGCTCGCCGATGCCGGTGATTACCCGTTTTCGCGATGAGCTGATCCAGCGCGGCGTATTGGCGACGATTCGTCGTACTCGCGGCGACGACATTGATGCCGCTTGCGGTCAGTTGGCTGGCAAGGTGAACGATCGCACTCGAATTCGCTTAGGTGACAAGTTAGCAGGCGCCATGGCCGCGGGGCTCGCCTCGTGAGCGATTCGATCGGGACACTGCTGGCGACGGCACGTGCCGCTAAAGGCGTGAGTCTCGCCGAGGCGGCTACGCAGCTGCATTGTGATGAGGTGTTGCTGCGCGCACTCGAGGCCGATCGCTTCGAGGAGTTGGGCGCACCGGTCTTCGTGCAAGGGCACCTGCGTCGCTATGCCGATTACCTCGGCGCTCCGACCGAGCAATTGATGGGTGCTTGGGCGACGCTTCGTGCCGAGAAACTCGCCGAGCCGGATCTGGCGCGGATTCCCCGTGCGCCGGTGCGCGCCGTAGATCCCAAAGTTTGGACGCGCCGCGCCGTCGTGGCGGGTATCACGGTGCTTATCGCGGCTGCGGCTTGGCTGATCCTCGGCTGGGGTTCATCGAGCGCGCCCGCGCCAGTGGTCCCGACACCCGCTGCCGTCGCCAAGCCGTCGCCGGCACCGGCACTGGCACCGGTAACGACGTCGGTACCCGTATCTACACCGGCGCCTGCACCTGCGGTGACGCCTGACGCCGCCCGCGCGCCGACTACCGACCCAACGCCGGTATCCACCGGTGCTGCCGTGCTGCGACTCGTGCCGCGTCAGTCTTCTTGGATCGAGGTTTACGACGCGAGCAATCGTCGCCGCTATTACGGCAACGCGGCTGCCGGCACTCCGCTCGCGTTACGCGGTGAGGCACCGTTCAGCGTGGTACTCGGTCGCGCCGATGCGGTTGCCATTGAGCTCGACGGGCGCCCGATTACGCTGCCTGCCGCGTTCGTCTACAACGCGACGGCTTTCGTCACCATCGATGCTGCCGGCAACGTGCAACGTGCCGCGGCGCGCAACACCCGATCGACTGCTCCATGACTGCTTCGATGATCCAGCCCGTGAAGGGCATGAACGATGTGCTTCCCGCGGAGATCGCTCGCTGGCAGTTTTTGGAAGCCACCGCGCGCGAGTTATTACACGCCTACGCTTTTGAAGAAATGCGCGTACCCGTGGTGGAGCAGACTGATCTGTTCAAGCGCGCCATCGGCGAATACACCGATGTTGTTGAAAAAGAGATGTACAGCTTCGAGGACAAGGGCGGCGAGCGACTTACGCTGCGTCCCGAGGCAACAGCGGGTATCGTTCGCGCCACTATTTCCAACGGCATGCTGCGCGGCGCGCGTCACAAGCTGTGGTGTGTCGGCCCGATGTTCCGACACGAGAAGCCGCAGAAGGGTCGCTTCCGTCAGTTTCATCAGATCGATGTCGAGGCGATCGGCTTCGCTGGCCCTGATATCGACGCTGAGCTGATCGCGCTCTCGAATGCTTTTTGGCAGCGTCTCGGACTCACGCGAGTGGCGCTGCAAATCAATTCTTTGGGAACAGCCGAGGCACGTCGCGCTTATCGAGCCGAGCTCACGGACTATTTCCGGTCGCACTACGACACACTCGACGAAGACAGTCGTCGCCGTCTCGAGGGTAATCCGCTACGCATTCTCGATAGCAAGAACCCGACGATGCAGTCGGTGATCGCCGCGGCACCCACTCTGCCTGACTATCTCGATGCCGAGTCGAAGGATCACTTCGCCGAATTGCGTGCGATGCTCGATTCGCTCGGAATCGCGTATACCGTCAATCCGCGTCTCGTGCGCGGTCTCGATTACTACTCCCGCACCGTGTTCGAGTGGGTGACCGATGCGCTCGGTGCGCAGGATGCCGTTTGCTCGGGCGGTCGCTACGACGGTCTCATTTCGCAGCTCGGTGGCGAGGCCACACCGGCCATCGGGTTTGCGATGGGTGTCGAGCGGGTGGTCGCATTACTTGAGCAAGCAGAGACTGCGCCCAAGGCGCCGCAAGCTGATGTGTATCTCGTCGCACAGGGCGCGACAGCAGTGCGCGAGTCATTCCGCCTTGCCGATATCTTGCGTCGTGCAATGCCGGGGCGCCGCATCGAGACTAATCTCGGTGGCGGCAATTTCAAAGCCCAATTTCGCCGCGCCGATCGCAGCGGCGCAGAGCTGGCGCTGGTTCTCGGTGAGAACGAGCTTGAGCGTGGTGTCGTGCAGATGAAGCCGCTACGCGAAGGCGCGGGCGAGGCAACCGAAATTTCTTTGACAACCGCAGTTGAGACTGTGGGTCAGTGGTTTTCACGTCAGGAGTAACGAACGTGATCGATGACGATTATTACAACGAACAAGAGCAGTGGGAGCGCGTCAAGCGCTGGATCCGTGAGAACGGTCCGTGGCTGGTTGCGGGCGTGGTGCTCGGGTTGGGTGCGCTCGCCGGATGGCGTTGGTGGGAAGCTCGAATCGAGCGTCGTCACGTCGAAGCGAGTGAATCGTATCAGCGCATCATCGACACTCTAGAAAAGAACGAGCGAGCCGACGCACTCAAGGCAGTCGACGCGTTGCGTGCCGAATACGCTTCGTCGGCTTATGCCGATCAAGCGGATCTGTTGGCCGCGCGCGTACATGTTGAAGCCAATGAATTGGGTGAAGCAGCAACGCGCCTCGAGCGTGTCATGAAGGGCTCGGACGATCCGCAGTTGCAGTTGGTGGCACGGGTCCGTTTAGCTCGTGTGCAAATCGCTCAGGGTAATGCCGATGCGGCGCTCGCGACGCTCGGTGCAGTCGAGTCAGGCGCATTCGCGGCTCGTTTCGATGACGTGCGTGGTGATGCTTTGCACGTCAAGGGTGATCGCGCTGCCGCGCTGGCGGCTTGGCAGAAGGCCGAGGCAGCTTCCAGCGATCCGACCAAGCCTGCTACCGTCGACCTCGAAGGTCTGCGTTTGAAGATTGCCGATGCCCAGGCCGATGGCATCGAGGCGCCTAAGGGTCCGTAAGGATCGGAGAATCTGCATGACTCGTTTCAAGCTCAGCTCGCGTTATCTCTTGGCAGCCTTGGCGCTCGGAATCTTTGGTTTTCTTGCCGGTTGCGACAAGGACAAAGATATCGAACCGCCGGCTGAGCTGGTCGACTTCAAGTCGAGTCTCGACGTTGAGCGGGTCTGGAGTGTCTCGATCGGCGGCGGTGATCCCGTCATGCGAGCTGGCCTCGCACCGGCCGTTGATGGCGAGGTGGTCTATGCCGCGGGTCGCGATGGCGACGTGCTTGCGATTTCGCAAGCCAACGGTAAAACGCTTTGGCGCGCTCGTACGCGTTCGGAGTTGACCGGTGGACCAGGTGCCGGATTTGGCATCGTGGCGGTGGGCTCTGCCAATGGCGAGTTGATCGCACTCGATCAGGCAACCGGTTCGACATTGTGGACCGCGTCAGTGGGCGGTGAGGTGCTGTCCGCTCCCGCGATCGCCTCTGATGCCGTGATTGTTCGCACCGTTGCTGGCGTGCTGCTCGGGTTGTCGCGCGAAGATGGTAAGACCTTGTGGCGCGAAGAGCAGCAGATTCCGCGTCTCACCCTCCGTGGTGCCGCTGCGCCCGTCGTCGCGGGCAATGCCGCGATTTGCGGCTTCGACAATGGACGCGTTATCGCCGCCGAGACTCGCAATGGCGAAGTGCTTTGGGAGCAGCTCGTCTCGGCGCCGAGTGGTCGTACTGAACTCGAGCGCATGGTCGATATCGACTCGGCGGTCAAAGTATCTGGGGTCGATGTCTTCGTCGCGGGCTTTCAGGGCCGAGTGGCGATGCTGGCGCTCGACTCGGGCCAGTCGTGGTGGTCGCGCGAGTTATCGAGCCATCGTGGGCTCGATGTCGATGATGAATCGGTCTACGTCAGTACGGCGACCGGTGAGTTGATCTCTCTGCGCCGTCGCTCGGGTGTCGAAGTTTGGCGACAGTCTGGACTGCGCTTGCGCGGTTTGTCAGCTCCGGTGGTGATCGGTTCGTATGTGGCCGTCGCGGACTTCGAAGGTTATGTGCATTGGTTGAACGCCGGTACGGGCGCTTTCGTCGCACGCACCAAGGCTGGCGCTCGCGTCAGCAACCCGCCGGTTCGCGCCGGTGATCTCATCGTGCTGCAGGATGACGAGGGCCGTGTGACGGCCTTCCGTCCGCGCGGCTGATTTTTTAGGAGCTGCGAGCATGTTGCCTGTAGTCGTGCTCGTGGGGCGCCCCAACGTCGGCAAGTCCACGCTATTCAATCGCCTGACCGGTACGCGCGATGCGCTCGTGGCCGACATGCCCGGCGTCACGCGTGATCGTCAGTACGGTT
>CAIVYV010000170.1 GCA_903910215.1 uncultured Pseudomonadota bacterium | reverse complement strand
TCTGTGATTTCGCGCAGAAACTCTTCAGTCGAGGCCAGTTGGCGCTTTGCGGCGATGACGGCGGCTGCGGCACTGTCTCGCGCGGCGCGCGCTTCCTGGACATCGGTGATAGCGATGAGACCGACTTCGAAGCGCTTCTCTGCCTGCTCGAGCTGGCGCGAGATGGCCTCGAGCGAGGAGGCCTGCGCATCGACGGTGTCTTGCGCGGCCAGCACGTTGAAGTAACCCTCCGACACTCGCAGGATCAACTGTTGCTCGGCTGCCTGGTAGTCGGCTTCCGACTGCGCGACCTGACGATCGGCGCGCTTGATCGCGACCCAATTGTCCCAGGAGATCAGACTCTGGCGCAGGTCGAGGCTCCAACGATCGGTTTCCGGTTTGGAGTTGCTCGAGGAGAGAAAGTTGAAGACGACCGTTTGACCGTTCTGGACGATCTCTTGCGGAAACTGACCTTCGACCTCGGATTCGGCCTTGGTTCGGCTCGCGCTGCCCGAGATCTGCGGCAGGATGGCTGCCCACGCCTGAGGTTTCGCTTCGCGCGTCGCACGCCGCAGCGCCTCGGCCTCGCGGATCTGCGGATCGTTGGCCAAGGCGCGCTCGTAGACGGCCTTTAGGTCTTCAGCGGCGGCCGTCGAGACGGCCATGATGAGTCCGAGCGACAGCCCGAGTACGCGCTTCATAGGAATCCTCAGAGGGTGTTATATATCACTATAACAGTCGACGCCGTGTCTGACCAGACGTCGTCCGGATCAGTATGGACGCAACGAGGGGTCGATCCGTTCCCCCCAGGCCAGGATTCCGCCGGTCAAATTGCTGACTGACCGAATTCCGTGACTCTCGAGGAAGCGGGCAACCTGCAGGCTGCGTCCGCCCGAGCGACACATCACGATGATCGGTGTATCCGCATCGAATTCGCCGACGCGATTCGGTACCTGCGCCATAGGCACGTGCTCGGCGAAGGGAACCTTGGAGATATCGAGCTCCCAGCCCTCGCGTACGTCGATCACGAGCGGCTGCTCGCCGGCATCGAGCCGAGCCTTGAGATCTTCGACCGACAATTCCTGCACCATGGACTGAAACTCCGAACTTTAGAACGTGAAGCGAGCGGGTTCTGCCGCGCCGACGAGCGCCTTGAGACTGGTTTCGAACAAGACTGCGCGACGGAACTCATCGGTCGACACGCGCTCGATCAGCGTGGCTTCCATCACCGCACCCTGACCGATAACGGCGAACAAGCGTCCACCGATGGCGAGTTGTCTCGCATAGCGAGCATCGTCGATCGGCAGAGAGCCGGTGAGGGCGATGACATCGTATGCCGTGCTGCCGAGCGCCTCGTTGGCATAGGCATCACGATGTTCAACCGTGGCATTGCGTACGCCGACACCCGCAAGATTTTCGGCAGCCTGCGCTGCCAGATCAGCACGAATTTCGAGCGAGCGTACGCTGCGGGCGCGGGCGGCTAGCCCAGCGGTGAGATAACCGGAGCCGGTGCCGACTTCGAGAACCTGATCCGCCGGCTGGATCGCGAGCGCCTGGAGAATGCGACCGGCCACCTTGGGTGCCAGCATGTGATCGCCCTGTCCCAAGGGTAGTTCGATATCGGCATAGGCCAGTGATTCATAGCCCGCGGGGACGAATCGCTCGCGCGGAATACGCTCGAACACGTTGAGTACGTCTTGGTCCAGAACTTCCCACGTGCGCAACTGTTGCTGGATCATCTGTTCACGAGCGGCATCGAACGACATGACAAAAATCTCGCAAAAAGGGCCGCAGAAAATACGTGTTTTCCTGCGGACTGCCAAGCCGGATCATCACCTATGCGTGGTCGTCCGCGCGTAGATCGACGGACACCACGGCGCCGTGGCTGAAAAGACGCTGTAGGGTCGTCGTGATATCGATTTCAAACGGTCTCTCCACTGCATCGAGAGCGTTCGCGAGGCTCGCACCGGTGGCGAGCGCCTCGAGCCACTCGGCCGCGGCCGCGTTACAGCATTGCAGTGTCGGACCTCGAGGTGTGCCGACGAGCCAAGCCTGTTCCGGGCCGGTTGTAGTCGCAGCGGCTGTAACGGACGCGGCTTGCTCGCGATGCGCCTGCCAGTAGCCGACCACCGGGGTGCGCCAGCGCAGCACGGTAAATGACGGCTGCAGTTGCAGTCGTAGCAACGGCCACTGCTCGGGAGGGAATCTCGCGAGCGATGAGGCATCGATGATCGGTTGGTCTGTCGCGATCAGCGCGCCCTGCCAGGCCCACTCGAGGCGCGCGAGCTCCGGCAGGTCGATGGCGAGAGCCTCTCGAGTTGAGTCCCTGATCTCGCCGGCTGCTACGATTGCATCAGCTGCGAGGAACTCGGGAAAGGTGCCGCCGCTCGGGTGCAAATCGCCGCTGCGTGAGGGATTTCTTTGACGAAACCGTTCAGCCAAGTTATTGAAAAGAGATTCACCGAGCAAGTCGGCAACCACCGGAAAAGACATCGCCAACGCTTTGCGAAACTGCGCGCGTACGTTGTGGTGATAGACCTGTATTCCGGACTCTACGGGTGGTTCTGCGGCATCCAGTTGCGCCGCGAATCGTCGTTGCCAGCTTTGCAGGCTCACGTGATCTCCGCGACGCACGCATCAGCTTTGTGGGCTTCGGCGGCGAGTGTGGGCAGCGTCGGTAGCTTGGCGTCCCATTCGATCAGGGTCGGTTTTGCTCCGAGTTGACGAAGGCTGAAACGATAAAGATCCCAGACTCGATCGGGTACCGGCCGATCGTGAGTGTCGATGCACATCGATCGATCGCCGTATCGGCTATATCCGTGTCCAGCCAAATGAATTTCGCCGATGGCGTCGGCTGGCAAGTTCGCGATGAAGCCTTCGGGATCGATGCCGTGATTCTCCGCGTTGACCACGAGGTTGTTGAGATCAAGCAGCAATCCGCAATCGGTGCGACGGATGAGCTCGGTCAAAAATTCCGTTTCAGCAAGGCTGGATTCTTCAAACGTCACGTAACTCGACAGATGCTCTAGCAGGATCGGTCGACGTAACCGTTCCTGTACGAGTTGCACTCTTGCCACGACGTGCTCGAGCATCTCGTTCGTGAACGGGAACGGCAGTAGATCGTTGTAGTGGATGCCGTGGGCACTGCTCCAGCACAAATGTTCCGACACGACAGCAGGCTGGTAACGATCTTGGAGTCGTACGAGCTGCCGAAGGTGGGATGTATCGAGCGGATCGGTGCTCGCGAGGCCTAGACCGACGCCGTGGATGGAGAGCGGCAGATCGCGCCGCAGTGTGCCCAGAATGTCGGGGAGTAGGCCGCCTTCGGCAAAATAATTCTCGGCGTGGATCTCGAACCAGCCAACGTCAGGCCGTTGCGCGATCCAGTCGCTGTGGTGCGCGGCACGCAGGCCGATGCCGGCTCGGCGAGGAGCCGAGCCGGCAAGCCAAGCTTTCGGGCTCAACCGCCCGGCGTGGTCCGACCGCCCACGATCTTGTCGCAGACACCCTGCGGAACCACGATCCACTCATTGGGGTCGGAGTCGACTTTCGCTTGTCCCGCACAGCCGTGGCCGTTGGCGGCGCAGTCGTTCTTCCCCGCCTTTACCATGCCGTAGCACTTCTCCGAGCCTTCCTTCGGGCCCATGGCATCGGCTACGCCGAGCGCCACGAGACTGCCCACGGCGGCGATGATCAGAGCACTTTTCTTGTCCATCTTCACTTGCCTCCTGCGTTAGCGGCTTTTTCGAAATCGCCGGCTTCGATGATCGTCAGTTGATCGGGCTTGATCCAGCGTTTGACCGCCGCATTCACGTCGGCGGCGCTGAGCGCAGCAACCTTGCCTTCAAAGTTGGCATCCCACTCTAACGTGCGATCGAGGAACAGGTAGCTCGAGAGACGACCCACGAGTTCGCGATCCTGCGAGCGGCTCACGTTACGGCCCTGCAGCCAGCCACTCTTCGCGTCCTTCAGTTCTGTCTCGGAGAAGCCTTCGGTGAGAACCTTGTCGAGTTCTTCACGATAGGCCGCCAGCAGACGAGCCGAGTTCTGCGGGTTGTAGATGGCGAAGGTGCCGAAGTCGCCATTCTTGTCGAGCGAGTCCGCTGACAGGAATGAGGAGACACCGTAGCTGATACCTTCTTTCTGACGGATGCGTACTGCGAGGCGCGAATTGAGGAATCCGCCGCCCAGCATGTAGTTCGCCATTACCAGCGCCGGATAGTCCGCGTCGTCGTCGCGCAGCGACAGATTCAATCCCGCGATCATCACGGCATTGGCCTTGTCCGGCGTATTGATCTTGCGAGCGCTCGGTGCAATCTCGAAGAACTTCGCCTCGGCCCGCTGGTAGGGCACTTTGGCTTGCCAGCCCGCGAGCATGGCGCCGAGTGCCGCGCGCACCGTCGTCTCGTCGAAGTCGCCGACGACAGATGCGGTGGCATTCGAGGCGCCGTAGAACTGCGCATGGAAGTCACGCAGATCTTTGACCGTCACGGCCTTGAGCGCAGTGATCTCACCATCGAAGTCCAGCGTGTGACGGAAATCGTTGGCGGGATAGGGTGAGGTAACGCGATTGATCTCACGTGCCGCGATCGATTGCGGATCCGAGCGTGCTTGATCGATGCCCGCAAGCAGTTCGTCGCGCAGTTTGGTGAACTCCGCCTCGGGGAACACAGGCGAGCGCAGGATGTCGGCCACGATCTCCATCGCCGGCACGAGATTCTCGCGCGTGGAGGTCATATTGATCGTAACCGTTTGCCCGCCACCGCCGATTCCGATCGACGTCTTGAGTTTGTCGAGCTCATCGTTGATCTGCTGCAAGCTGCGCGTGGTAGTACCGCGACGCAACATGGCTGCAGTCAGCTCCGAGACCGTCGATTTACCTGAGAGCGCGCCGAGGTTGCCCACTCGCAGCGTGATGGTAGCGTTGACCGAACCACCACGAGTCGATTTGGTGAGGAAGCTGTATTCGGCACCGCCCGGCAACGTTTCACTGCGGGTACGCGAGACGATGTTCGCCGGTGAGGGATCGAACACTTCGGCCTGCTTCAACGCCGCCTTGCCCTTGTAGTCCTTGAGCAATTGCGCCGGATCCGGCGAGGGCGGAATGATCGCGCGATCCGGATTCGCTTCGGGCACGAAGAGACCGGTCGTACGATTCGCGGGTTTCAGGTAAAGCGCAGCGACGCGATTCACATCGGCTGCCGTCACCTTTTCCATTTGATCGCGCGACAGGAACCACAAGCGCCAGTCGCCTTTGGCAATGTACTCCGAGAGGCCAAGACCCACGCGATCGCTGTTGTTGTAGGCCTGCTCAAAGCTCTTGAGGAAGCGATTCTTGGCGCGCTGAACTTCTTCCTCGGTGACCGGAGTCGCCGACATGTTGTCGAGAACGCTCAGCATCGTTTTGGTGGCATCGTCCACGGGCTTGTCTTTCAAGACTTCGGCCGTGAAGTAGGCGTAACCCGGATCCTTGAGGCTGAAGGCGAGGCCGCCGACGCTCGTCGCCTTACCGGTTTCGACGAGTGCCTTGTAGAGACGTCCCGAGGGTTCGTTGGTCAGGATATCGGCAAGGATTTCTACGGGCGCAAAATCCGGATGTGCACCGGCCGGGATGTGATAACCGGCTGAGGTCACCTGAACTTCGCCGACGCGGCGCAACACGACGTGGCGCTCTCCATCTTGCACGGGCTCGACCGTATAAGTTGGCTGCAATACGCGAGTTGGGCGCGGGATTTTGCCAAAGAATTCATTGACCCAGCCGATCGTCTTGGCTTCGTCGATCTTGCCTGCGATGGTCAACACCGCATTGTCAGGCTGGTAGTACTTCTTGTAGAACTCGCGCAGGTTTTCGATGGGCACGCGCTCGATATCTTCGCGCGAGCCGATCGTCGACTTGCCGTAGTTGTGCCAAAGATAGGCCGTCGACATCACTCGCTGCAGCAGCACGCGTGAGGGATCATTTTCGCCGCGTTCGAACTCGTTGCGCACGACCGAGAACTCGCTCTGCAGATCTTTCTCTGCAATGAACGAGTTGATCATGCGATCACTTTCGAGATCGAGTGCCCAGCGCAGGTTGTCGTCAGTAGCCGCGAAGGTTTCGAAATAATTAGTACGGTCATACCACGTCGTGCCGTTCGGTCGTGCGCCGCGTGCAGTCAGTTCCTGCGGGATATTCGGAAAGCGCGGCGTTCCCTTGAACACGAGATGTTCGAGCAGATGCGCCATGCCGCTTTCACCGTAGCCCTCGTGACGCGAACCCACCAGGTAGGTTACGTTGACGGTGATCGTCGACTTGGACGGATCGGGGAACAGCAGTACCTTCATGCCGTTCGCCAAGCGATATTCGGTAATGCCCTCAACCGAGGTGACTTTCTCGGGTGGCGACAGTTTGGCGGGTTTCGCCGTGGCCGCAGTGAGGGTGGGGGCAAGCAAGGTGAGGCTCAGCGCGGCGATGACGCCGGTGAGACGGGGCAGGAAATGTCGCAAGGGAGCGGCTCCGGTATGAAACACGAAGCGGTCAATGTAGCCCGGTCGAACCAATATGCAAACCTTGCGCTCGCAGGCTGGGTCGTGTTGGCGATGCCGGCGCCTGTCTTGGCCCAAGCTTCCCCACTTTCGCCACCACGTCCTGCTGGGG
>CAIVYV010000169.1 GCA_903910215.1 uncultured Pseudomonadota bacterium | reverse complement strand
GCGCTTTGCCGCACACTTGGTATCGCGATTCCCGTCGGTAAAGATTCGCTCTCCATGCGCACGGTTTGGAACGACACCCAGACCGGTGAGGAGCGACGCGTGAGCGCACCGGTGTCTCTCGTCGTGACCGCGTTTGCGCCGGTTGCTGACGCTCGCCGGGTACTGACCCCGCAGTTGGCCGCGGAGCCCGGTAGCGTCCTGATCCTCATTGATCTGGGTGGGGGCCGGCAGCGGATGGGCGGCTCTGTGCTTGCGCAGGCCACCCAGCAACTTGGACTTGAGTGTCCGGATCTTGATGACCCGGATAGTCTCGCCCGATTCGTGGCGGTCATCGATCAACTGGGCAACGAGGGCCGAATTCTCGCGTATCACGATCGATCCGACGGCGGCCTCTTTGTCACCTTGTGTGAGATGGCGTTTGCAGGTCGTTGCGGTCTTGCGCTCAACCTCGACCTGCTCACCATCGATCCCTACTCTGCCGATTGGGGTGACTTCAAAATTCGGCCTGAACAGGTCGCAGTTCAACGCAATGAACTCACGCTCAAGGCCTTGTTTAACGAAGAGTTGGGTGCAGTCATTCAGGTTCGCGCTGCCGATCGCGACATGGTCATGGGGGTACTGCGCGCTGCGGGGTTATCCCGTCATGCGCATGTCATCGGTAAAATCTCGAGTGGTGAGGCGCTCGAGTTTCACCGCGACGGCCGGTGCATTTGGAGCGAATCGCGCGCCGAGCTTCAAAGAATCTGGAGCGAGACCAGCTACAGAATTGCGTCTCGACGTGATGACCCGGAGTGCGCTCGCGAAGAGTTTGACCGAGCGAGCGACACCGCGCGCGCGGGCTTGTCTTTGGCGCTCAACTTCAATCCGGCGGAAGATCTCGCTGCGCCCTTCATCGCAACGGGCGCCCGACCGCGTCTTGCTGTGCTGCGCGAGCAGGGAGTCAACAGTCATGTCGAGATGGCAGCGGCCTTCGATCGCGCCGGGTTCGATGCGTTTGATGTACACATGACCGATCTGATTGCCGGTCGGGTCAGTCTTTCGGCCTTCAATGCGCTGGTGGCCTGCGGTGGGTTCTCGTACGGAGATGTGCTCGGCGCGGGTAGCGGCTGGGCTCGGAGCATTCTCTTTAACGAGGCTGTGCTTGGCGAATTCCGAGCCTTCTTCGAGCGGGGCAGCACGGTCTCGCTTGGCGTGTGCAACGGCTGTCAGATGATGGCGCAGCTTAAATCCATCATTCCCGGTGCCGCGGCCTGGCCCAGGTTTTTGCGTAATCGTTCTGAGCAGTTTGAGGCGAGATTCTCGATGGTTGAGGTGCTGGCGTCCCCCTCGGTTCTTTTCGCAGGCATGGCCGGGAGCCGAGCGCCCATCGTGGTTTCACACGGCGAGGGTAGGGCGGTGTTCGACGCCGAGAACGATGCCCAGACGGCGCTCGCTTCGCTTCGTTTTGTCGACGATGATGGGGCGGCGGCCACCCGCTATCCGGCCAATCCCAACGGCTCGCCGGGCGGGCTTACCGCGTTCACATCGGCAGACGGACGTTCAACGATCATGATGCCGCACCCCGAGCGGGTATTCCGCTCGGTGCAGATGAGTTGGCGCCCGGACAGTCTCGGCGAAGACTCACCCTGGATGCGCCTGTTCAGGAACGCGCGGGTGTGGTTGAAATAACTGGAGCTTCAACCAATGTCAGAGCCAACAATCGCCACCCAAACGGCCGCCCTGCTTGCCCTGGCTGGCTTTCCTGCCGCCACTGTCTATGAAGCGCTTGGCAAATGCGGCGGCATGTCGCCCGATGTTCGTCCAATGATTCGGCGACCGCGGCTGTTTGGTCCTGCCTACACGGTTCGAACGCTAGGTTGCGAAAGCGCGGCTGTGCTCGATGCAATCGAGCAAGCGCCCCGAGGCTCGGTTATTGTGGTCGATACTGGGGGTAGCGGCGGATCGGCAATCTGGGGGGGAAGCTCGACCCTTGCAGCGGTCACCCGTGGGCTGAAGGGCCTGGTGACCAATGGCCTCATACGCGATCTCGATGAGATCGAGGATTCGAGTTTTCCCGTTTATGCGACGGGCACGACAGTCTGCGGCACCCTCAAGTCACACCCGGGGTGGCTCGGTGAAGCGGTCGTCGTAGGCGGTGTGCTGGTTCACCCGGGCGACATCATCATCGGCGACTCGGATGGAGTAGTGGTCGTCCCGGCTGCGCTCATCAGCCATGCAGTCGATGCGGCATCGGCCCAACGCAACAAAGAACAGGCCCGTGACGCACG
>CAIVYV010000168.1 GCA_903910215.1 uncultured Pseudomonadota bacterium | reverse complement strand
GTCGATCCGATCGTCGTCTCATCACAGCTGGTCGGTGCGCTGCAAACCATCGTATCGCGACAAACCGACATCACGGCGAACCCTGCCATCGTCACGGTCGGCGCCATCAAGGGCGGCATTCGTCACAACATCATTCCCGACGAAGTGGAGATGGTCGGCACGATTCGCACCTTCGATGCGTTGCAACGCGCCGATATC
Organism: uncultured Pseudomonadota bacterium; assembly: GCA_903910215.1. GTDB lineage: Bacteria > Pseudomonadota > Gammaproteobacteria > Steroidobacterales > Steroidobacteraceae > UBA964. The sequence goes on along the minus strand of CAIVYV010000168.1, from coordinate 12,263 downwards.
CTGAAGAGCATGCAGCGCATGGTCGAGAACATCGCCGAGGCCAGCGGTACGACCGCGACGCTCGAGATCGATCCGGGCAGCAACCCGGTGGTGAACAATGATCCGGATCTGACTCGCAAAGTAGTTCCGACCCTGCAGCGTATTGCCGGTGAAGCGAACGTGCGCACTGTGCCGTTGGTGACGGGCGCGGAAGACTTTGCTTTCTTTGCGCAGAAAGTGCCGAGTTTCTTTTTCTTTGTCGGCGTGACGCCAGCCGACAAGGTGCTCACGGCTGCTTCCAACCATTCGCCGCTCTTCCTGGTGGATGAGTCGGCGATACCGACGGCGGCTCGCGCCATCGCGAACGTCGCCGTCGATTATCTGGTTGCCGGAGCGCCCTAAGCGCTGAGTGATTTGCTGATCGGCAAACGACGGATTCTTTGGCCGGTGGCCGCAAAGATCGCGTTGCAGACAGCCGGTGCAATCGGCGGTGTTCCCGGTTCGCCGATGCCACCGATCGGCCCGCCGCTCGTCACGATGTGTACGTCGATGGCCGGCGAGTCGATCAGACGAAGCACGCGGTAACTGTCGAAGTTCCCTTCGACGACGCGGCCGCCCTCGATGTTGATTTCACCCTCGAGGGCTGCGGAGAGTCCGTAGAGGATGCCGCTTTCCATCTGAGCGACGACCTGACTTGGATTGACCGCAAGCCCACAGTCGACTGCACAGGTGACGCGATGTACCCGCGCTTTGCCGTCGGAAACGGACACTTCCGCTACCTGAGCGACAATGCTGCCGAAACTCTCTTGCAGCGCGATACCGTGGAAGTGTCCCGCAGGCAAAGTTTGGCCCCAGTTCGCTTCGATGGCGGCACGCTCCAGAACCGCCAAATGACGCGGCTTTTCTTTGAGCAGTTCGCGTCGGTATTCGTACGGATCCTTACCCGTGAGCGTGGCGAGTTCATCGATGACGCTATTGGTCACGAAACCCGTGATGGAATGCCCCACGGATCGCCACCAGAGAATCGGGACGGCTTCGCGCGTGTTATGCACCTCAACGCGAAGATTCGGGATCGCATAGGGCATGTCAGCTGATCCTTCGATGGTCGAAGGATCAAGGCCCTCTTTGGTGACGGCCATCTTGCCCATCGCCGTGTTCGCGAGCACCGGTTTGCTGACGGTGACATGATGAATGGCCACGGGCATACCGTCGGCGCCGACGGCCGCTTTGACGCGGTTGAAGCTCAAAGGACGGTAATAGCCGCCACGCATATCGTCTTCTCGGGTCCAAACTACTTTGACCGGTTTGCCAACCCCTTGCGCCACGAGCGCCGCTTCGACGGCGAAGTCCGATACGGCGCTTGCCCGACGACCGAAACCACCGCCCAAGAACATGGTGTGGATACGCACCTTCGAGGGCTCAATCCCTAAGGCTTCTGCCACAAAGCGCGCATCTTGTGATTGCGACTGTGTGCCAAGCCAGAGTTCACAGCCCTCGGCCGTTACGTCGGCCACAGCGTTCAAGGGCTCCATGCACGCATGCGCGAGATAGGGTAGTTCGTATTCGACGTCGATCGTACGTGTCGCAGAGCGGAAAGCCGTAGCGACATCGCCGACGTTCTTGCCGACCAATCCCGGGCGCTTGGCGAGCGTACGCCACTCCTGACGTAATCCCTCGCTCGAAAGTGAATTGCTGCTACCGGTATCCCAGTCGATCACGAGCGCATCTCGGCCGCGCAGCGCTGCATGGGTGTGTTGGGCAATGACGGCGATACCACTCGGTACAGCCTTGACGTCGACGACACCGGCAACGGCTTTGGCCGCCGTGGCGTCGAATCCGCGCAAGCTGGCGCCGAACGTAGGTGGTCTAGCGATGACCGCGGTCAACATGCCGGGTCGGATGACGTCGATGCCGAACGTCGCGCTACCGGTCACCTTGATTGGGCTGTCGAGTCGACGCTGCGGTTTGCCGATATATTTGAAGGTCGACGGATCTTTGAGCGTGACGGTGGTCGGATCAGGCAGCGGCAGCTGATTGGCAGCGTCGACCAACGAGCCATAGCGCAGACGACGACCTCGCGAATCTCGAACGACGCCATTGTCGGTCGTCAGCGTGATGACATCGACGTTCCATTGTTCTGCCGCCGCGGCAACTAGGGCGGTGCGTGCTTGGGCGCCAACACGACGCAGCGCATCGTAGGTTGTCATGACGCTCATGCTGCCGCCGGTAAACTGCGCCGGCAGGAACGGGTGATTGAATGCGGGGTCTACGCCCGCGATCTCGACTTGCACGGTTGTCGGATCCACGTCGAGCTCTTCGGCGAGGATCATCGGCAGACTACCGTAGACACCTTGACCCATTTCGCTCTTGCCAATGATCACCGTGATGGTGTCATCCGAGCGGATCCGAACGAAGGCGTGGGGTTGAAAATCGGCGGGTGGTCGGTCGACATCGGCCGCGCCGACCAACCACGGACGCAAAGCCATACCAGCGGCCGTTCCACCGGCGACGACGCCGATGCCGATCAAAAACTGGCGTCGACCGTTGTCAGTCGCACCCTTGCCTTCTGCGCTCATGCCGACTTGTCGCCCCGCTTGAGTTCAGCCGCACGTTTGATGGCTGCGCGAATACGCGGATAGGTGCCACAACGGCAGATGTTGCCGTTCATCGCAGCGTCGATATCGGCATCGCTCGGATTCGTATTCGTCTCCAGTAGGGCGACTGCCGACATGATCTGACCCGATTGGCAGTAACCGCATTGCACGACGTCGAGCTCGATCCATGCCTTTTGAACCGGATGCAGCTCCTCACCCTTGGCGAGACCTTCGATCGTGGTGATGCGACCGCCGACGGCAGCCGACACCGGAATCGAGCAGGAACGGATGGGCTGGCCATCGAGGTGCACGGTACAGGCGCCGCATTGTGCGATGCCGCAACCATACTTCGTGCCGGTGAGTTGCAGGATGTCGCGCAGTGCCCACAACAGGGGCATGTCCGCGTCAGCTTCGACTTCGCGTTGGACGCCGTTGATGTTCAAACTGATCACGAGTGCTCTCCGGTTCGCATCTGCTCAGGTAGAAGCACCACAATATACCCAAACACGCTGCTGATCGGGTGTCGGCGCGCAGAGTTCAGGAGAGCTTGACCATGGAGATCGAGTTTTACGGTGCAGCCGGTGAAGTGACTGGCTCCTGTCATGTTCTGCGGCATGGTGGGCGGAGTTTCCTGATCGATTGCGGCATGGTTCAGGGGGGCCGCGCGACGGCAATCCGCAATCGTGAGGATTTCCCCTTCGACCCCCAGTCGCTGGAAGCGGTTTTCCTGACCCATGCCCATATCGATCACAGCGGGCGCTTGCCGTTGCTCGTGCAGCGCGGCTATCGAGGGCCGATCTACACCACGGCTGCCTGTCGAGATCTGCTGCCGATCCTGTTGGAGGACAGCGCCGACTTGGCGTTGCGGGAGGTCGAGCGCACCAATCGGCACCGTGAGCCGGGCGAGCCTGAAGCCAAGCCGCTGTTTGATCTCGATGACGTTGGAGAATGTTTGAAGCTATTACGAGTTATTCGTTACGACACCGAATACGCTCCGTTTCCCGGCATGACGGTGCGCTTGCGTGAAGCCGGCCATATTCTCGGATCGGCGAGTCTCGAGTTCGAGTTACGCGAACGCGATACGGTCAGGCGCATCGTCTTTAGCGGCGATCTTGGTCAATACGACTCACCGATCTTGCGCGATCCGCACCCATTCAAGACAGCCGATCTCGTCGTGATGGAGAGCACCTACGGTGATCGTGATCACCGCGATCGGTCTGCCACCTTGGCTGAGCTCGGTGAAATCATTGACCGCGCGGATCATGATCGCGGCAATATCGTCATCCCAGCCTTCGCCGTGGGCCGGAGCCAGGAACTGCTCTACCTGCTCGGTCAGCACGCTGAGCAATGGAACTTGCAGCGATGGCAGGTCTATCTCGACAGCCCCATGGCGATCAAAGCGAGCGAGATTTATTGGCGGCATCCCGAGCGATACGACGAAGAAGCTGCTTACTTGCGAGCCAGTTTTGGCTCCATGCCGAATCTACCGAACCTCCAGTTGACCCGAACCGCGGACGAGTCCCGAGTCATCAACTCACGGCGTTCGCATGCATTGATCATCGCCGGCAGTGGCATGTGCAACGGCGGGCGCGTTCTGCATCACTTGACGCACAACTTGCCTCGCGCCGAATGCCACGTCATCTTCACGGGATACCAGGCGCCCGGCACGCTCGGTCGAGCCCTGGTGGACCGCGCACGCCGGGTCAACATCCACGGAATGTCCGTACCGGTACAGGCAACTATTCATACCGTCGGCGGTTTGTCGGCGCACGGTGGGCAGCACGATCTGTTGCGTTGGTATGACAATTTCGAGGGCCATCCCCCGGTTTGCCTGGTTCACGGCGAGCCTGAGCCTGCACGGCTGTTGCAATCGGCTTTGCAGCAGCGCGGCGCGCATATCTCTATTCCCCGTCGAGGGGATATGATCGACCTCGTTTCGATGCGATTGGGGAGAGTCGATCGATGAAATCCAGATTGAGCGGGCTAGTGCTCGCCTTGGCGATTTCGCTTTGCGCGTTGCCAGCCTCCACCTTCGTCGTCGCTGCGGAGCCGGCGGCCGCTACAGCCCGGACGGTTCTCGTCATTGGCGCGACCGGTAGAACCGGACGTGAAGTGGTCGTGAAGTCCCTCGAGGCGGGTTACCGAGTTAGAGCACTCGTGCGCGATGAGCTTCGTGCTCGTGCATCGCTCGGTAGCGAGGTGACACTCATCGTCGGCGATGTGCGTACCGATGAGGCCATCGCAAAAGCAGTCGAGGGAGCCGATTTCGTGATCTCGGCATTGGGCTCTAACGTTCGTAATGATCCTTCCAATACGCCGGAGCTCGTCGACTACGGTGGCATTCGTCGTTTAGCGGAGAAAGCAGCCGAATCAAAGATTCGTCACTTTGTGCTCGTATCCTCGATGGGCGCCACTCATCGTGATCATCCTCTCAATCGTATGTATTCTAATATCTTGACCTGGAAGCTTAAGGGTGAGGATGCCCTGCGAGTCTCTGGTGTTCCGTACACGATCGTGCGGCCGGGCGGTCTGACCGAAGCGCGTGGCGGAGAGTTCTTGCCGATGATGATGCAGGGTGATGACCTCTCACGACAGGGGCGCATTGCACGGGCGGATGTCGCTGCGATTGCCGTTGCTGCACTCGACCGTCCCGAGGCGATGAAAAAAACCTTTGAAGTCATCGCAAGCAATGCAACAGGTCAGCCGGATTGGGCGACTCTTTTCGGGAGCTTGAACGCCGATGCAAAATGAACCGGCGCTGCAGCGTCAGTTGTCGCGCTTCGCGAAGGTAGAGCCTCGCGAAACAGCTGCGGTGGTGGCCGCGTTCTGTTTGTTTTTCTTCGTACTGGGTAGCTATTTCGCCGTTCGTCCTGTTCGCGAGACCGTGGCGACTCTGCTCGGTCGTGATCGCGTGGCAGATCTGTGGCTTTACACGGCACTATTCGCGATTCTGATCGTGCCGCTGTATGGCTGGCTGATCGCCCGCTTCCGTCGCAGCATCCTGCTTCCCTGGGTTTACGGTGTAGTCGCCGTCATTCTCGGTGTCATTGGTTTCAACATCCAGATGGATGAGTCCAATCTGCGAGTCGGCACCTTTTTCTACGTTTGGATCAGTGTGCTCAACTTGATGCTGGTCTCGGTTTTTTGGAGTTTTTTGCTCGAGATGTTTTCAGCCGAGCAGACCAAGCGACTGTTCGGATTCATTGCTGCAGGTGGAACGTTCGGTGCGTTGGTTGGCCCCTTGATTGCGCGCCTGTTGGTCGATTCGATCGGCAACTCGGGCGTTTTATATGTGGGTTCGGTCGGATTCTTGGGTGCCATCGTCTGTCAGCGTATCTTGATCGGCATCTGGAATCGAGAGCGCAGCGAGCGTATGGCTGAGACACCAGATGGCTCGGCCGTGGCGTCCGATGCCGGCCTTGGCGGAAACCCTTTCGCCGGCATTTTCATCGTGCTGCGGTCCCCCTACCTTCTGGGTATCGCATCGTTCGTCGTGTTGTTGTCGGCGGTCAACACATTCCTATACTTCGAGCAGTTACGCATCGTCACCGAGACGTTCGAGGATACGACTCGTCGAACCGAAGTATTCGCCACCATCGACTTCATCGTTCAGTCACTGACGATTTTTTCACAGCTTTTTCTCACAGGTCGTATCGCATCGAAGCTCGGCGTTCGAACGTTGCTTACCTTTGTGCCGGTGTTGATGGTGATCGGATTCCTGTTGCTCTCGATATTCAACGTATTCGGCATGATTGCGGCGCTGCTGGTGCTGCGACGTTGGGGTGAGTACGCGTTCATTCGGCCGGGCCGCGAAATGCTTTGGGGTTCGCTTGACACCGAGTCTAAATACAAAGCCAAGAGTTTCATTGATGTGCCCGTGTACCGCGCCGCCGATTATGTAGGCGCCCAAGCCAAGACGGCGTTGGATGCAGTAGGCACTTCGCCGAGCGGCGCCGCCTTGATCGGAGCCGTCTTGGGCGTGCTTTGGGTGGGAAACGGTTGGCTACTTGGCCGCAAACACGATGACGCATCAGGGGAGAAGAACAAAACATGAGCCGCTGGTCAGAATGGTTCCGACTCGACGAACGGGAAGAGGCCGCGAGTGCCGACAGTCCGCACGCCCCTTTGAGTGAGGAGCAGCGACGTGATGCCTTGCCATTGCTGACGCTGGCTTTTGGCTGGGGGTTTTTAGTCACGGGCTTGTTGGTCGGTAGCTCGCTCGGTGCTGGGCTGTATTTTCCCGATTTGATTCGCAATGCCTTATGGGGCAATACGATCAATTTCATCGTGGGTGCCTTGGTCGGCTACATGGGTTACAAGACGGCTTGTAATAGCGGTCTGCTCTATCGACTCACGTACGGAAATGTTGGCGCCTATCTGCCGGTATTATTTTTGGCGGCGCTGACGATCGGCTGGCAGGGTATCGTGGTTGGCGCGATGGGTTTGACCTGGGCAGGTAGTTTCGACAGCCCGCTTTTTTATCCAATCGCTATTTTTGCTGGATTGCTATATACCGCGACGACCTATCTCGGCGTCAAAGGACTCGAACGTGTCGCCGTGCCATCGACCGTGGTGCTGGCGCTGGTTGGTTTGTACGCAGGCTGGTTCAATGTCGATCGTGCTGGCGGTTGGGATGCGTTCCTAGCTTTGTCGGCGAGCGCCTCTGCAGCAAGCCCTTTGACCGACAATCAAGCAATCAATCTCGTGATCGGCTCTTGGATCGTGGGTGGCGTGGTGATGGCGGAATATACGCGGTTCGCCCGTAAGGCCTGGGTCGCGATTGCCATCCCGTTCATCGTACTGATCGTGACGCAGATTTTTCTGCAAGTCATTGGTGCGATGGGTGGCATCGTGTCGGGTAGTTTCGATTTCAGTGCCTATCTCAAGACAGCGGGTCCGGTGATCGCATTCGTCGGATTGATCGCGATGAGCCTGGCTTTGTGGACTACCGGCGATACCAACCTGTATCTGCCGTCTATTCAGACAGCCAGCGTTTTCAAATTACCGAAGCGCGTGACGATTGTCGTGTGTGGCTTGATCGGTACCATTTTAGGTCTTGGCATCTATCAGCACTTCATGGGCTGGATCAATCAAATCGCGAACCTGGTGCCGCCGCTGATCGGGCCGGTCATCGTCGATTACTACCTGTTCCAACGCGGGCACTATGACACGACTCGCTTGCCTGACTTGCCGAGCTGGAATCCGCCCGCCGTCGCGGCGTTTGCGGCAGGCGTCATCGCTGCGCAGGCTTTCACTCCGCCGTGGATCGCGTCGGGCCTTTGGGGCTTGCTCGTTTCGATGGTCGCTTACGCCGTGATTTATGGGGCGACACGTATGCTGGGTTGGAAGTTGGGTTACGCAGCCGTCGCAGCGCGCGAGCGTAATGAGGGCTGACTTGCATGCGGTGTCGCATCGGCTTTCAACTGCTTGTTATCGTTTTCTTTGCCACTTTCGGGTCGCTGGGTCGAGCTGAATCGGTCACGGGTGCACAGCGGCAAGCGGCCAGTGATTACCTACTCGCCGTATCTCGCAATGATCCGCAAGCCATCGCTAATGCAATTCATCCCGCTGAACTGGATCGTTTGCGTTTTGGCGTTCTTCAGAAATTACGAGAGGAGTCGACCCGCGGTGGCAATGCGATCCGCGAGCGTTTGTTCGGTGGCGCGATGCCACTCGCTGATATCGAGCGACTGACTAGCGTGAATTTCTTTCGTGCGGTAGCTCGCCGTTGGTCGCCCACCGTGCGTGCCCACGAGAGTCTCGATGGTTTGAGCGCAACCCGAGATGGTGAAAGAGTGCATGTGCTGGTAAAGCAGCGACCCTCTAAAGACGGCGGGCGCATCGAAACCCTCGAAGTCGTGACGCTGATGGCCTACGGGCGAGAGTGGCGCGCTGCATTGCCTCCCGAGTTCGAAGCGCTCGTAGATGACCTGGTGAGCGGGCGTCAGTTGCGCGCAGTCGTCGCTCAAAGCGGATCGATGACCGATTCGCCGCCGGCGGCGCATCGCAGCTCGCCCCAACCGCCGGAGCGTAATCCGTCGGAAATCGTCAGTATGCTGGAGGCGGCGGAAAAGGCGCTGGTCGATGGCCGGTGTGACCGGTATTACAAAGAATTCTTGACGCCGGAACTTCAGCGGAGTCTTGCTGGTCGTACCATGGACTCCTTGATCAGCAGCTGCCGGCGCAGCATGGCTAGTCGTGAGTTATTGATCGCTGCACTGCGGATCGTTAAGCGCACGCCTGCGACCATCGACAATGGGGGCAATCGGGCGGTGTACGATGTCACGGGCCAGGGTTTGCCTTTCGATCGGTATGTGCTGGAGCGGGTCGAAGGGCGTTGGTACGTCGCCGAGTAATGTCAGCCAACTGAGTTGGAGCAGTCAGTCATGCGAAATGCCTCAGAATCTATGCCTCGAATGGGTCGTCGCACCGGGTGGTGGGTGTTGGCCTTTGCCGTGTTGCTGAGTGGCTGCGGGGTGAATCCGCAGAAAGTGACGGTACCGGTCGTACCGGCGGTCGACCTACAGCGCTTCATGGGCCCTTGGTACGTGATCGCGGTCATTCCGACCTTCATCGAGAAAGACATCTATAACGCCGTCGAGTCTTACGAACTTGCACCGGATGGCACGATCCTCACGACCTTCACCTTCAACAAGGGCGCGCTCGATGGCCCGGCCAAGGAGATGAATCCGAAGGGCTTCGTCATTCCAGGCACCAACAACGCCATCTGGGGCATGCAGTTCATCTGGCCGATCAAGGCGGAGTACGTCATTTCCCACGTTGATGCGAACTACACCGAGACGATCATCGCCCGCAGCGCCCGCGACTATGTCTGGATCATGGCTCGCACCCCGACCATCGATGAGGCTCGATATCGCGAGCTGGTCGGCAAGGTGGGTGCCATGGGTTACGACGTCAACAAACTGGTGCGTATCAGTCACCGCACTGCGGCCGGCCGGTGACTATCTAAGTCCCTGATTTAAATAGTTTAAATCTTCGCCATCCTGTTCTGCGGGCGGGGTGGTCGCCGCGGCTCGCCGCTAAACGCCCCCCTTGCTAGACTGCCGAGGTTTTTCGCCCGGTTGCAGGGATGTCATGAGCAAGGACGATATTCTGAACTCCGACTCCATCGGGGTCTGGACCAAGGCGGCCGCCAAATCCGCGCCGGGGGGTAACCCCGAGGCGCTGGTTTGGGCCACCCCCGAGGGTCTTGCGGTCAAGCCGCTCTATACGGCGGCGGACGTCGCGGGGCTACCCTATACCGATACCCTCCCGGGCTTCGCCCCCTTCATTCGCGGCCCGCAGGCCACCATGTATGCGGTGCGCCCTTGGACCATCCGTCAGTACGCCGGCTTCTCCACCGCAGAAGCTTCCAACGCGTTCTATCGCAAGGCGCTGGCTGCCGGTGGGCAGGGTGTTTCCGTTGCGTTCGATCTCGCGACCCATCGTGGCTACGACAGCGACCATCCGCGCGTCACGGGCGATGTGGGCAAGGCGGGCGTCGCCATCGATTCCGTCGAGGACATGAAGATCCTCTTCGACGGCATTCCGCTCGATCGCGTGTCGGTTTCGATGACCATGAACGGAGCGGTACTGCCTGTGCTGGCTGCCTATGTCGTGGCCGCCGAAGAGCAGGGTGTCGCACAGGATCAACTTTCGGGGACGATCCAGAACGACATTCTCAAAGAATTCATGGTGCGCAACACCTACATCTATCCACCGGAACCTTCGATGCGTGTCGTCGGCGACATCATCGAGTACACCGCGCGGAAGATGCCGAAGTTCAATTCCATTTCGATTTCCGGCTATCACATGCAGGAAGCCGGAGCCAATCAAGCGCTGGAATTGGCCTTCACGCTCGCTGACGGCAAGGAGTACGTCAAAACTGCCATCGCCAAGGGACTCGATGTCGACGAGTTCGCCGGACGCTTGAGCTTCTTCTGGGGCATCGGCATGAACTTCTATCTTGAGATCGCCAAGATGCGCGCGGCGCGCCTGCTTTGGTGGAAGATCATGTCTGGCTTCGCTGCCAAGAACCCGAAGAGCCTGATGTTGCGCACGCATTGTCAGACCTCGGGTTGGAGCCTCACCGAACAGGATCCGTACAACAACATCGTTCGCACCACCATCGAAGCGATGGCGGCCGTGTTTGGCGGCACGCAAAGCTTGCATACCAACTCTTTCGATGAGGCCATCGCTCTGCCGACAGAGTTCAGTGCGCGTATCGCTCGAAACACGCAGCTCATCCTGCAAGAGGAGTCGCAGATCACCAAGGTGGTCGATCCGTGGGCTGGCAGCTACATGATGGAGCGACTGACGCAGGAGATGGCGGACAAGGCTTGGGCCATCATCGAGGAAGTCGATGCGATGGGCGGCATGACGCGCGCCGTCGAAAGCGGCTGGGCGAAGTTGCGTATCGAGGCTAGCGCTGCCGAGAAGCAAGCGAGGATCGACTCTGGTCGTGACGTCATCGTGGGCGTCAATAAATTCAAGCTCGACAAAGAAGACCCGGTCGAAATCCTCGAGATCGATAACGTTGCGGTACGAGAAAATCAGATTGCACGTCTCAAGTCGATTCGTGCCAGCCGTAACGAGGTTCGGGTACGGCAGACTCTCGAGGCGTTGACCAACGCCGCGCGCCAGCGTGAAGGCAATCTGCTCGAGCTCAGTATTGCAGCGATGCGCGAGCGCGCGACGGTGGGTGAAGTCAGTGATGCCCTCGAGCAGGTCTGGGGTCGTCATCGTGCCAACTCCCAGGAGGTCAGCGGCGTGTACGCAGGAGCTTACGAGAGCGCAGATTCCTGGAATGCACTCAAGACCGAGATCGAGTCTTTCGCCGCCGCAGCGGGCCGCCGGCCGCGCGTGATGATCGCGAAGCTCGGTCAGGACGGTCACGATCGAGGCGCGAAAGTCGTTGCTAGTGCATTCGCCGACCTCGGCTTCGACGTCGATGTGGGTCCGTTGTTCCAAACACCGGAGGAATGTGCTCGTCAGGCGATCGAGAATGACGTTCATGCGGTGGGGGTCAGCACCCTTGCGGCCGGTCACAAAACGTTGGTCCCTGAGATCATCCGCGCTCTGCGTGCGCAGGGCGCCAATGACATCATCGTTTTCGTCGGTGGTGTCGTGCCGCAACAGGATTACGACTTTTTGTATGGCGCTGGCGTCAAGGGTATTTATGGACCGGGTACGCCGATCCCAGAGAGTGCCCGAGATGTTTTGAAGCACATCAAGGATGCCTGTGCCATCGGTTGATACGGATGACGCTGCCTTGATCGCCGCAGTACGTGCCGGCGATAGGCGGGCACTGGCGAAAACGATCACGTTGCTAGAGTCGACGCTACCGGAACATCGCGTTCGCGCTGATGCCGTGCTCGATGCGCTCTTGCCCGAGAGCGGGCGTGCGCTGCGCCTGGGTATTTCGGGCGTACCTGGCGTTGGTAAGTCCACCTTCATCGAATCTTTGGGCATGTATTTGATTGGTCGAGGGCATCAGGTCGCCGTGCTCGCGGTAGATCCCTCGTCAGGCCTGTCGGGTGGCTCCATCCTCGGTGACAAGACCCGCATGGAGCGTTTGTCGGTGCATGAGCGCGCGTATATCCGACCGAGCCCATCGTCAGGAACCTTGGGTGGCGTCGCCGAGAAAACTCGCGAAGCCATGCTTGTTTGCGAGGCGGCGGGTTACGACGT
>CAIVYV010000167.1 GCA_903910215.1 uncultured Pseudomonadota bacterium | reverse complement strand
CTTGCCGTTGTGGTAGGCCTGCGCCTTGAACGGCTTGACGGTGGTATTGATGAGGGACATGTGACTTCCTATCGATAGTGAAAAAAGGTTGCAACGCACCGCAACCTAGCGGCGCGGGGCGAATGATGGGGTCGAAATTAGAATTAGTCCAATCGACAGAATGGATATCCTCGATAGATGCGGTCTATCGGTTAATTGGCTATCGCGGTCGAGTATGATTTCGGCCATGAATACCCAGCAGCTGAAAGTACTTTTGGGAGCGGGGCTTGCCACGCTCGGATTGGCTATGACGGCGAGCGCAGAGCCGGCGCAGGGCCGGGTCATCGAGTCGGCGGATGACTTTGCGGTGTTATCCACGCGTGAGCGCGTCGAGCCTGAAAATCGTATGGTGCGAGAGCGTCTCGAGACGTTGCTGCCGCGTTTGATGGCCGACACCGATCTCGACATGTGGCTCGTGATCAATCGCGAGTACGCCGAAGATCCGGTCTATTTCACACTCGTGCCGCAACCAAGTTTCGCGGCGCGTCGCACCACCATGCTGGTCTTCCATCGCAAAGCCGATGGCACGGTGGATCGTCTGTCCGTCAATCGATATCCGCTCGGTGAGCCTTATCAATCCGCTTGGGCGGGTGGTGATCTTGATGCGCAGTGGAAGGCGCTCGGTGAGCTCATCGTCAGTCGTAATCCGAAGCGTATCGGCATCAATGTCTCGCGCGAATGGCCCGTGGCCGATGGTCTGACGGCGGCGTTGCATGATCGATTGCGCGAGGTACTGCCCACTGAGTTCTCGCCCCGTCTCGTCCCGGCTGAATCTTTGGTGATCCGCTGGCTAGAAACTCGTATCGATTCCGAACTCGAGGTGTATCCGCAGATCGTTAGTATCGCGCGCGGTGTCATCGCTGAGGCGTTCAGCACTCGGGTAATCACGCCAGGCGTGACGAGCACGCAGGATGTCGCGTGGTACATCCGTCAGCGCTTTGAGAGTCTCGGCCTGCCGATCTGGTTTTTCCCGGACGTGAATCGTCAGCGTCAAGGCGTGCCCTGTGAAGCCGATGCGCCTTTCTGCGGTGGCAGTGGCGTCATCGAGCCGGGCGATGTGCTGCATACCGATGTCGGTATTTGTTATCTCAAGCTCTGTACCGATACCCAAGAGATGGGTTACGTACCGCGTCTTGGTGAGGTCGATGTTCCCGCTGGTCTGCAAGCGGCGATGCAAACGGGTAATCGCTGGCAGGATCTATTGACCGGCAATTTTGCGACGGGTCGCTCAGGTAACGACGTGCTCGCGCGTACGAGAGCGGCTGCGCATAAGGCCGGCATCAACGCGAGTGTCTACACCCATGCGCTTGGCATGTTCGGTCACGCGCCCGGTCCGACGATTGGAATGTGGGATAACCAAGGCCCGACAGCCGTGCAGGGTGACTGGCCGCTGTATCCGAGCACGGTCTATGCCATTGAAGGCAACATCAAGCAGGCGATCCCGGAGTGGGGTGGTCAGCTCGTGCAGATGAAGCTCGAACAGAGCGCGCTCTTCGATGGCGAGCGGGTGATTTATTTGGCCGGTCGTCAGACTCGCTGGCATGTGATTCGTTGATCGCCGATTCTGAATTCATGCGCGAGGCGATCGAGCTGGCGCGATCGGCGGCGCGCGCTGGCGAGGTGCCCGTGGGTGCGATTGTCGTGCAGGGCGAGCGCGTGATCGGTCGCGGTGCGAATCGCCCCATCGGAAGTTGCGACCCGACGGCGCATGCCGAGATCGTTGCGCTGCGTGATGCCGCGCGTCACCTTGGCG